>NZ_JAIUIM010000021.1:0-128642 GCF_020165615.1 Mesorhizobium sp. BH1-1-5 | reverse complement strand
ATTTCCGTCTTTGAGGCATCAGTCCCTCTCTCAGGACTGTCCCTTATATCCTTGTCTCAGTTTTGGGGTGCACTCCAACTGCCTACTGCCTACTGCGATTTGATCATTCCGCTCCGCAGGAAACATCGCCCTTGAGCTCGACGGGATCGCTGTCCACGCCTGCCGTGCCGTCGTAAACCGCGAGCATGTAGCGCCCGTCATAGGTGCCTTCGTCCTTGGCCTTGGTCAGGATCGTCAGTTCCACCGAACGGTAGTTGTCCTTGGCTTCGTGCTCGCGGTAGACGAGCAGCCGCAATTCCTCGCCGTCGAGCCAATATTGCGCGAGATTCTGATCCTCGAACACCGTCTTGCGCAGGCTGTCGGCGGCGGGACGGGCCTTGATCTCCAGATCACCCCGGAAATTGAAGGTCGGCCCGCCCAGGCCCCGGGTCACGCCAGCGTCGAGTTGGAAGGCGACCTTGGCGTCGTCGACCGAGCACCAGAGCGCACCCGAGGCGAAAGCCCCATTCGCCGACGCAAGAAGCACTGCCGCACAAAGAACTGTCCGCATTTCCCCCTCCTCCCTGCCCTGGCCGCATTGAGGCCCCGACGGCCACGCGGGGTCAAGTGCGCTGATCCAACGCGAGCCCCCGGCGCGGCCAATTGCGGTTTTGCCATCCGATTGGCACAGTGCCGCGCGAAACACAGGGGTTTTCATGCAGGCATCGGATTCACGGACTTCCATCGGCGGCATCGACATCGCCCGCATCGCCGAATTGCGCGAGGCGGAAGCGGCCGCCTTCCGCAAGGCGCGGCCGAAATCCGAGGCGAAGCTCGGCAACGGCATCGCCGGTTTCCTCGGCGGCGTGCCGATGCACTGGATGACCGACTGGCCGACGCCGTTCCCGATCCTGGTCGACGGCGCCAAAGGCGCCACCATCACCGATGTCGACGGCAACAGGCTTGACGATTTCTGCTTGGGCGACACCGGCTCGATGCTTGGCCATTCGCCGCCGCCGGTTGCCCGCGCGATCCGCAGGCAGGCAGCGCGCGGCCTGACCTACATGCTGCCCAGCGAGGATGCGCTGGCAATCGGCACGCTTCTACAACAGCGCTTCGGACTGCCCTATTGGCAGATCGCCACAACCGCCACCGACGCCAACCGTTTTGCGCTGCGCGTCGCCCGCGCCGTGACCGGGCGCGAAAAGATCCTGGTCTTCAACGGCTGCTATCATGGCTCTGTCGACGAGACGATGGTGCGGCTGATCGACGGCAAGCCGGTGAACCGCCCTGGATTGGCCGGCGAATTCCGCGACCTGACGCGGGCAACGAAAATCGTCGAATTCAACGATGTTGCCGCGCTCGAGGCCGCGCTGGCCGACCGCGACGTCGCCTGCGTCATCACCGAGCCGGTGCTGACCAATTCCTGCATGGTGCTGCCGGAACCCGGCTTCCACGACGCGCTGCGGCGCCTGACCCGCGTGGCCGGCACGCTGCTTCTGATCGACGAGACGCACACGATTTCGACCGGCCCCGGCGGCTACACGCGCATGCACGGGCTGGAGCCCGACCTGTTCGTGCTCGGCAAGCCGGTGGCGGGCGGCGTGCCGGCAAGCATCTGGGGGATGAGCGAAGGGATCGCCACCCGCTACGCCGCCTACAACCAGACCAAGGAACCCGGCTATTCCGGCATGGGCACGACCCTGTCGGCGAACCCGCTGCAATTTTCGGCGATGCGCGCCACGTTGGAAGAGGTGATGACCGAGGAAGCCTATGTGCATATGGACCGGCTGGCACGCCGGCTCGATGCCGGGCTGACCGCTGTGATCAATCGAAACAAGCTGCCCTGGCATGTCGCGCGGGTCGGCGCGCGCGTCGAGTTCATCTGTGCGCCCGGGCCGCTCGGAAACGGCGGCCAAGCGGAAAAGGCGCACGCGCCGGAGCTGGAAGCCGCCATTCATGTCGCGCTGGTCAATCGCGGCGTGCTGATCGCGCCGTTCCACAACATGATGCTGATCTCGCCGGCGACGACGTCAGCGCAAGTGAGCCGGCTGATCGCAGCCTTCGCCGCGGTTGCGGCCAGGCTTGCGGCATGAGAAAAGCGGCAATGGACAATCCGAACGCCGTCACCACGTCGCCTTCAGGCTCGACGCCCGCCGAGGCGAAAGCCTTTCTCGACGCGCATCCTGAGATCGAGGCGTTCGACATCGTGCTCACCGACGCCAACGGCATCGGGCGCGGCAAGATCGTGCGCCGGCACGAGCTGATGGGCATTTTCGAGAACGGCCGGCATCTGCCGATCTCGATCCTCGGCCTCGACATCACCGGCGAGGACGTGCACGAAACCGGACTGGTGTGGGACACCGGCGACGGCGACCTCAGGGCATGGCCGATCCCCGGCACGCTGGTGCCGCTCTTCGGCACCAAGCCGCCACGCGGCCAGTTGCTGATGTCGATGCACCATCTCGACGGCCAGCCGATGACCTCCGACCCACGGCTGGTGCTGGCAAGGCAGGTGGAACTGCTGGCTGCACGCGGCCTGCATCCGGCCGGCGCCTTCGAGCTCGAGTTTTTCCTGCTGTCGAATGACCGCGACGCCGACGGCAAGGTGCAGCCTGCCCGCGCGGTGCTCGACGGCCGCCGTTCGGCGAAGACAGAGGTCTATTCGGTCGACCATCTGCACGGCATGGAGCCGCTGTTTTCCGACATCTACGCCGCGGCCAAGGCGCAGGGCATTCCAGCCGAAACGGTCATTTCCGAATACGCGCCCGGCCAGTACGAGCTGACGCTGAACTACCGCAAGGACGTGATGCGGGCAGCCGACGACCTGGTCATGCTGAAGCGGCTGGTCAGGGCGCAGGCGCGGCGGCACGGCGTCACCGCCTGCTTCATGGCCAAGCCCATCGAGGCCTATGCCGGCTCCGGCATGCATTTCCACGTCTCGTTGCAGGACGATGCCGGCCGCAACGTCTTCACCGAGGCCGCCGGCCAGAAATGGTCGCCAAAGCTGCTCAACGCGCTGGGCGGCCTCATCCACACCATGGCGGAATCGATGCTGGTGTTTGCGCCGCATGCCAATTCCTGGCGGCGCTTCGTCTCGCAATCCTATGCGCCCGTAGCGCCGAGCTGGGGCGTCAACAACCGCTCGGTGGCGCTGCGCGTGCCGGCGGGCGACGCCAGGAACCGCCGCATCGAGCACCGGCCGTCGGGCGTCGACGCCAACCCCTATCTGATCGCCGCAACGGTGCTGGCCGGCATCGTCAAGGGCCTGGACGAGGGCCTGGACCCCGGTTCCGAGACGACGGGGAACGGCTACGAGCAGGCCCCGGAGAAATCGACCATGCCGGCCGACTGGCGCGCCGCGATCGAGGCGGCCAGGAGCTCCGACTTCCTGAAATCGGCGCTTGGTCCCGACCTGCACCGCACCTTCGTGGCGATCAAGCAGGCCGAGTATCTGCGCGTCGCGCGCACCGTCAGCGAGCTGGACTACCACCTCTATCTGCACGAGGTGTGAGGGCTGGCGCGACAGGCGCGGCGATCACGTTTTGCGGACGGCAATCAAAAGTTATAGCCAATTGCATTTCTGGAACATATCATGAACAAATGGCTGTGCTTTCCGTCCGCGAGAAACTGGCGATCCTGTCCGACGCCGCCAAATACGACGCCTCCTGCGCCTCTTCCGGGTCGGCGAAACGCGACTCGCTGAGATCGGGCGGCATCGGCTCGACGGAGGGGGCCGGCATCTGCCATTCCTACGCACCGGACGGGCGCTGCATCTCGCTCTTGAAAATCCTGCTCACCAATTTCTGCATCTACGACTGCAGCTATTGCATCAACCGCTCGTCCTCGAATGTGCGGCGCGCCCGTTTCAGCGTCGACGAGGTGGTGAAGCTCACGATGGATTTCTACCGCCGCAATTACATCGAGGGGTTGTTCCTGTCGTCCGGCGTCATCCGCTCGCCGGACGAGACGATGGGCGAGATGGTCGAAGTGGCGCGGCGGCTCAGGATCGAGGAAAAATTCGGCGGCTATATCCACCTCAAAACCATTCCCGAAGCGTCGGCGGAGCTGATCGAGATGGCTGGTCTCTATGCCGACCGGCTGTCGATCAATGTGGAACTGCCGACAGACGAAGGCGTGAAGAAGCTGGCATCGGAAAAGAAGCCGGAAACGATCCGGCTTTCGATGGCCAAGCTGCGCCGCAAGATCGAGGAAAAGGCCGAGCCGACATTGCAGAGCCGCAAGCGCGAGCGCTTCGCCCCGGGCGGCCAGTCGACGCAGATGATCGTGGGCGCCGACAAGACGTCCGACGACGGCATCCTGCGCGCCAGCGCCCGGCTCTATGGCAGCTACCACCTGCGCCGCGTCTACTATTCCGCCTTCAGCCCGATCCCGGATTCATCGTCATCGCTGCCCTTGCAGAAGCCGCCGCTGATGCGCGAGCACCGGCTTTACCAGGCGGACTGGCTGATGCGCTTCTACGGCTTCTCGCAGCCGGAAATCCTGGACGGCAGCAATGACGGCATGCTCGACCTCGCTGTCGACCCCAAGCTTGCCTGGGCGCTGCGCAACCGGGGCCGCTTTCCGGTCGACGTCAACCGCGCCGAGCGCGAAGCGCTGCTGCGCGTTCCCGGCCTCGGCACCAAGGTCATCGACCGGATCATCGAGACACGCCGCCACCGGCGGCTGCGGCTCGAGGATGTCGGGCGCATATGCCACTCGGTCGCCAAGGTGCGGCCCTTCATCATCGCGGAAGGCTGGTCGCCTGGCGCGCTGACCGACAAGGCCGGCTTGCGCCAGGTGATCACGCGTTCCTGCGAACAGCTGTCGTTGTTCTGATCATGGCCAATACTCAGCTCAACCTCGCCGTCCATCTCGTCCGGCTCGAAAGCCAGACCGATTTTGCCGGCTGGCGCGACGCGGCGCGGCGGCTGGCGACGAATGACATACCGCCGGAGGATGCCGCATGGCAGGTCGAGCCGGATGGCGAAACCCGCGGCAAAGATTTGCCGGCTGCGCAAGCCGATGCGCGGCTTGTCGTGCCGCGCGACTTTATCGAGTGCGCAGAGACCGTCGTCTGCCATTGCGATCCCGAGCGCTTCGGCTTTCTCTACCGGCTGCTTTGGCGGTTGCGCTCAGAGCCGAAGCTGCTTTCGATCGCTACCGATCCCGATATCCGGAAGCTGGAGGCGATGGAAAAGGCGGTGGGGCGCGACATCCACAAGATGCGCGCTTTCGTGCGCTTCCGGAGGATTGGCGAAGGCGCGGAGGAGCGCTTTGTCGCCTGGTTCGAGCCCGAGCATTTCATCGTCGAGCGCAATGCCGATTTCTTCGTGCGCCGTTTCACCGGCATGCGCTGGACGATCCTGACGCCGCATGCCTCGGCCGACTGGGATGGTGAGCGGCTGGCGATCGGACCCGGCGCCGGCAAGCGTGACGCGCCGGCGGAAGACGATGCCGAGGCGCTGTGGCGGACCTATTTCGAGAATATCTTCAACCCGGCCCGCCTCAAGGTGAAGGCGATGCAGAAGGAGATGCCGAAGAAATATTGGCGGAACCTTCCCGAGGCCTCGCTCATTCCCGATCTGATAGCAGGAGCGGACAAAGCCGCGTCAGACATGATCGCCCGGATGCCCACCACCCCAGCACCGCACCACGCCAAGGTGAAGGCCAAGCACTGGCCGGTGCCGCAGCCGGCCAATGCCGATGAAACCGAAAACGCCGATACGATCCCGGAACTGCGCGCGGTTGCGAGAGGCTGCCACCGCTGTCCGCTTTGGCGCGATGCGACGCAAACGGTGTTCGGCGAAGGGCCGGAGAACGCCGAGGTGATCTTCGTCGGCGAACAGCCCGGCGACCAGGAGGATCTGGCCGGCAAGCCGTTTGTCGGGCCTGCCGGCAAGGTGTTCGACAGCATATTGGACGACGCCGCGATCGACCGCCGCAAGGTCTATGTGACCAATGCGGTGAAGCATTTCAAATTCGAACCGCGCGGCAAGCGGCGCATCCACTCGAAGCCCAATGCCGGCGAAATCCAGGCCTGCCGGTGGTGGCTGGACAAGGAGCTCGACCTGATCAAGCCAAACCTCGTGGTGGCGCTTGGCGCGACGGCGGCGCAATCACTGCTCGGCAAGGCGGTGCCGATCACCAAGATGCGCGGCGACGTGGTCGAGCGCGACGATGGGTTGAGGGTGTTCCTGACCATCCACCCGTCCTTCATCCTGCGCATACGCGAGCAGGAGGACAAGGAGGCGGAACGGGGGCGATTCCTCAACGATATGCGGAAAGTGAGGGAGTTGATGGGGGCGTGACCTGGACGGAAGCCTACCCGACTTCGTCATCCACGGGCGGAGCAAGGAGCGAAGTGACGCGCGCAGACCCGAGGATGACGAGTTCTGCGGGGCTCCGCGCTACCTAACCAGAATCGCCCTCAGATCATTCACGTTCGTGCCCGTGGGACCCGGCACGAACAGATCCCCAACCGCGTTGAACGCAGTCCAGGCATTGTTGCCGGCAAGCATCGCCTTGGCGTCCACGCCGGCCGCACGCATGCGCGACACGGTCGAGCCGTCGGCAAACGCGCCGGCATTGTTCTCCGAGCCGTCGATGCCGTCGGTGTCGGCGGCCAGCGCGTGGATGCCGTTCACGCCATCGATACCGATGGCGAAGGCGAGCAGGAATTCGGAATTGCGGCCGCCCTTGCCCTTGGCGCGCAAAGTCACGGTCGTTTCGCCGCCGGAGAGGATCAGCACAGGCTTCTTGAAGGGTCGATTGCGGGTCGCCACTTCGCGCGCGATCGCGGCGTGGACGCCGCCGACCTCGCGCGCCTCACCCTCGATCGCGTCCGACAGGATGACCGCCTCGATGCCTTGACGCTTGGCTTCGGCGGCGGCGGCGTCCAGGGACACACCGGCGGAGGCGGTCAGGTGCACCTCATTGCCGGCAAAGCGCGGATCGTCGGGGCTTGGCGCATCGGCGGCCGGTGAATTGATATGTGCCATGACCGATGCCGGCAGCTTCATCCCATAGGCAGCAATCGAGGCCAGCGCATCCGCGCGGCTGCCGGTGTCGGGAACGGTCGGGCCCGAGGCGACCAGCGCCGGATTGTCGCCGGGGATGTCTGAGACGACCAGCGACACCACACGCGCCGGGTGCGCGGCGGCGGCAAGGCGGCCGCCCTTGATGGTCGAGACATGCTTGCGGATGGTGTTCATCGCCGCGATCGGCGCGCCGGAGGCGAGCAGCGCCTCGTTGACGGCGATCTCGTCGGCAAGCGTCAGGCCGGGGGCCGGCGACGGCAGCAGCGCCGAGCCGCCGCCGGAAATCAGCGCCACGACCAGATCGTCGGCTGTCAGCCCCCGCACCTTCTCCAGCAAGCGGCGCGATGCCTCAAGGCCGGCGGCGTCCGGCACCGGGTGCGCCGCCTCGATGATCTCGATGCGCTCGCATCTGGCGCCATAGCCGTAACGAGTGACGACAAGGCCATCGATCGGGCCGTCCCAGACCTTCTCGAAGGCCGCCGCCATCTGCGCCGAGCCCTTGCCGGCGCCGATGACGATGGTGCGGCCCTTGGGTTTTGCCGGCAAATGGTCGCGGATCGTCTTTTCCGGATCGGCGGCGGCGACGGCGGCGTTGAAGATCGACGTGAGGAGGCTTTTCGGGTCGGTCATTTTTCTTCCGGCGGCAGCGCGAGCCCGCTCGCATCGATGCCAAGGTGAGCGCAAAGCGCATCGACGACGACGCCATGGTCCTCGCGTTCGGGCAGGCCCGAAACGGCAATGACGCCTATGACGCCGGCGCCCTTCACCGTGACCGGGAAGCCGCCGCCGGCCAGCACATAGTCGGCAATATCCAGGCCCTCGCCGACCTTGAAGGTGCGGTCCGGGCGCTGCTGCTCGAGCACGAGGCGATAGGTGCTTGTCAGATAACGCTTCACGACATTGATCTTGCGCCGCGCCCAGTCGGGATTGGAGGCGTTGGAGCCCGGCATCGCGGCATAGAAGAGCGGCCTGTCGAAGGTCCTGATGTCGACGATAACAGGCAGGTTTTCCTTCAGGGCGCGGTCCCGGATAGCGGAACCGATCTTGAAGGCGACGGCCTCATCGAAAGCCGGGAAGACCAGCGCGGCTTCCTGTTGCTTGATCAGAGCGATGTCGTCGGCGGTGGCCATGGCGTTCCCCTGTCAAATGTCGCCGCACGCTTTGGCCGATGGCTGACGCGGGGTCAAGCGAAGAGCACGTTTAATCTATGCGACAATCGCGCTCTTCGCCGGCCGGCCCGCCACATAAACCTCGCGCACGGCGCGATCGTCGCCCAGCGTCTGCAGCAGAAAGAGTTCCTCGGCCAGCGTTTCCACCGTCTCCATCCTGAGCCGCATCGCCGGCGTCGAACGGGCGTCGAGCACGACTATGTCGGCGTCGGTGCCTTCCTCCAGCGTGCCGACCTTGTCGGCCACCGACAGCGCCTCGGCATTGCCGCGCGTCAGTTGCCAGAAGGATTGGTACGGGTTCAGTTTCTCGCCGTTCAGCGCGATCACCTTGTAGCCCTCGTCCATGGTGCGCAGCATCGAATAGTTGGTGCCGCCGCCGACATCGGTGGCCGCTGCGATGCGAAGCGGTGCCTCGCGCCGGCGATAACGCTGGTAGTCGAACAGGCCGGAGCCAAGGAAGAGATTGGAGGTCGGGCAGAACACCGCCACCGAGCCCGACTGCGACAGCGCGTCCGCCTCGCGCTCGGAAAGATGGATGCAGTGGCCGAACAGGCTCTTTTTGCCGAGCAGGCCGTAGTGTTCATAAACGTCGGTGTAGTCGCGCGACCAGGGATAGAGTTCCTGGGTGAAGGCGATCTCGGCGTGGTTTTCCGACAGATGCGTCTGCATGTGGAGATCGGGATATTCGCGGCAGAGCGCACCGGCCATCTCCATCTGCTCGGGCGTCGACGTGATCGCGAAGCGCGGCGTGACGGCATAGAGCTGGCGGCCCTTGCCGTGCCATTCGGCAATCAGCGCCTTGCTGTCGTCATAGCCCGTTTGCGGCGTGTCGAGCACTCCGTCCGGCGCGTTGCGGTCCATCATCACCTTGCCGGCGATGTTGAGCATGTTGCGCTCATGCGACTCGGCGAAGAAGGCCTCGGCCGAAGACTTGTGCACCGAGCAGTAGGCGACGACGGTCGTCGTGCCTTGTCGCAGCATCTCGTCGAGGAACAGCCTGGCGATGCGGCGGCCATGCTGCGCGTTCTGGAACTTCGATTCTTCCGGAAAGGTGTATTTGTTCAGCCAGTCGAGCAGCTCGGCGCCGTAGGAGGCGATGATCTGCATCTGCGGCACATGCACATGCGCGTCGAGGAAACCGGGCAGGATCAGATGCGGGCGATGGTCGATCGTCTCGACGCCTGCGCCCGCCTTCGTCGAGACCTCCGCATAAGAGCCGGCGGCAACGATCTTGCCATTGTCGATCAGCAGCCCGCCATCCTCCTCATAATGCCAGGCGGAATGGTCGTCGATCGTTTCGGGCCAACGCAGGAAGGAGAGCGTGCGGCCGCGCAGAATTTTCGCTGTCATGCTTACTTTCCGGCGCCTTCGAACCAGGCGACCAGAAGGGCCCGTTCCTGGTCGGTGATGTGGCTGACATTGGCGGGCGGCATGGCATGCGCCCGGCCGGCCTGGATATAAATCTCGCGCGCATGCTCGGCGATGCGCTCGTCGGTGTCGAGCAGCACGCCCTTCGGCGCATGGTAGATGCCTTCATAGACCGGCTCTTCCGTGTGGCACATGGAGCAGCGGCCGAGCACGGTGTCGCGCACCGCCGGGAAATGCGCTGAGGCGATGTAGACCTGCGCGGCGGCGGAGACGGCCGAGGTCTTCGGCTCGCCGGTCAGCACCTTCGGCACGGTCGACAGCCAGATGATGATCATGAACAGCACGGCGGCGCCAAGCCAGGTCCAGGTCGGGTTGCCCTTCCTGGCATGCACGGTGTTGAAATAGTGGCGGATCAACACGCCGATGATGAAGACCAGCGAGGCGATGACCCAGTTGAACTCAGTGCCGAAAGCCAGCGGGTAGTGGTTCGACAGCATCAGGAACAGGACCGGCAAGGTCAGGTAGTTGTTGTGCAGCGAGCGCTGCTTGGCGATCTTGCCGTATTTCGGGTCCGGCTTGCGACCGGCGATCAGGTCGGCGACGACGATCTTCTGGTTGGGGATGATGATCATGAAGACGTTGCACGACATGATCGTGGCGGTGATGGCGCCGAGATGCAGGAAGGCGGCGCGGCCGGTGAAGAGATGCGTCAGCCCCCAGGCTATGAACACCAGCACGCCATAGAGCACCAGCATCAGCCCGGTGTCGCTTTTGCCGAGCGGCGAGCGGCAGAGCAGATCATAGACGATCCAGCCCGAGGCGATCGTCGCCATCGAGAGCAGAATGGCGACCGGGGCAGACATCGGCAGCACATTGGGGTCGATCAGGAACAGGTCCGCGCCGGCGTAGTAGACCACGCAGAGCATGGCGAAGCCCGACATCCAGGTGGCGTAGGATTCCCATTTGAACCAGGTGAGGTGTTCCGGCATTTCAGCCGGGGCCACCAGGTATTTCTGGATGTGGTAGAAGCCGCCGCCATGCACCTGCCACTCCTCGCCGAAGGCGCCGGCGGGCAGGCCGGGACGCTGGCGCAGGCCGAGGTCGAGGGCAACGAAATAGAAGGACGAGCCGATCCAGGCGATGCCGGTGATGACATGCAGCCAGCGGACCGCAAAACTCAGCCAGTCCCAGAAAATCGCGAAATCCATCATTGAGATCGTCCCTGCCGATGAGAGCGACTTTACGGTCTGGCGCGCAAACGAAAAGAGGCGAGGTGCGCGATGACTTTCAAAAAAAAATAAAAAATACTAGGGTTGCTTTACGCAGCCGCATGAGAGCCACGCATGGCCTATCTCGACAACATTGCCGTCTTCGTCCGTGTCGTCGAGCTCGGCAATCTGTCGGCGGCGGGGCGCGACATGCGCATTTCGCCGGCGGTGGCTTCCAACCGCATCAAGGAACTGGAGAAGCATCTAGGGGTCAGGCTCTTCAACCGCACGACAAGGCAGTTGATGCCGACCGAGCATGGCACGGTGTTCTACACCGGCGCCAAGCAGGTGCTGGACGCGATCACCGAGGCGGAAGCCGCGGTGGCGGCCCTTTCCGGACAGCCGCGCGGCACCATCCGGGTCATGGCGCCGCTCGGCCTCGGCCGCCGGCTGATCGCTTCCGGCATCCCCGACTTCCACGACAAATATCCCGATATCGAGGTGCGGCTCAGGCTCTCCGACCACAATGTCGACATCATGAAGGAAGGCATCGACGTCGCTTTCCGCCTCGGCATCATCGAGGATTCGAGCCTCAGGATGCGCGGCATCATGGAATGCGAGCGCGTGCTGGTGGCGGCGCCGAAATATCTGGAAACGCGCGGCGAGCCGGCCGAACCACAGGAACTTGTCGGCAAGAAACACGACTGCCTGATGCTGCGCTACGCCGGCACGCGCGAGTTCGTCTGGACGCTGCAGACGCCGGGCGGCGTGCAGAAGCTCGAAGTGCATGGTCCCTACGACACCGACGACGGCGACGTGCTGACCGGCTGGGCGCTGTCGGGGCGGGGCATCATCAACAAGCCGCGCTTCGAGGTGGAGCCCTTCATCCGCGACCAGCGGCTGAAGGTGATCCTAGCCAAGACACCGCCGACACCGGTGCAATTTGCCGCCGTCTATCCGCACAAGAAGCTGCAGGACCCGAAGGTGCGGCTGCTGCTCGATTTCATGGCCGAGCGCTGCCAGCGGCTGATCAAGGATGTCTTGGCGGGGAAGTGATAGCCGCGTGGCCCATCCGCGCCGGTTGCCTTGCGCGAAAGCCGGCCTAGGTTGGTAGCCGGATGGCTGCGAGACGTCGTCGCCGCCGAATGGGCCGCCACATGCATCTCGCCGTTTCGCTCAACATCGCCGCCGCCGACGGACAGGACGTCCTGGACTTCGGCCAGATCAGTGCCTTCGTGCGGGACCTGGAAGCGGCGGGCGTCGACATGGCTATCATTTCCGACTCCGCGGAGGCGCCATCGAGCAGCCCCTTCGAAGCGACGACATTGCTGGCCGCCCTGGCGGCCGTGACCGACAGTATCGGCCTCGTCGCCAGCGCCTCGACGCTCGCGCACCAGCCTTACAATCTCGCGCGCCGTTTCGCTTCGCTGGACATCATCAGCCACGGCCGTATCGGCTGGAACGCGACGATGACGCAGAATCCGCGCGAGGCGGCGAACTTCAGCCGGCCGGAAGGGTTTTCGGATGACGACTTTCGCCGCCGCGCCAGGGAGTTCATCAACATCGTAGGGCTCTTGTGGATCGGCTGGGAACACGACGCCTTGTTGTTCGACAAGGCATCAGGCCGCTTCCATGATCCGGACAAGATGCGCCCGATGAACTTCACCGGCGAATTCTTCTCGGTGCGTGGCCCGCTTAATGTCGCCCGCTCGCCGCAGGACAGGCCGGTGCTGGCGATGGCCGGCCTGGCGGAGGCCGAATTCGATCTCGCCAGTCTTCGGGCCGATGTCGTGCTGCTGGACAAGCGTCAGCCGCCGGAGGCGAGAGCCGCCTGCGAGGAGATAAAACGCAGGGCGCACGAAGCGGGACGCGACCCAATGACGATCAGGATGCTGGCGGGCGCCGATGCGCGGCAGGAACGCGATGGCGGCAGCCTAAAAGCGCTATGCCTCTCATCCGGCTGTGACGGCATCGTCCTGACAGTGCAGCCTCGGGCCGACGCCTTGAAGGATTTTGTCGAACGATTGCTGCCGGACCTCGAGCAACACGGATTTGCCAAGGCAAAACCAGGCAGGACGCTGCGCGATCGTCTCGGGTTGGGCGAGGATGGCAGGTCATGAGCACGCGCCAGATGAAACTCGGCCTGTTCCTATGGGCGACCGGCCATCACATCGCCGCCTGGCGCCATCCGGATGCGCATGTGACGGCCGGCATCGACATCGACCACTACATAAAGCTGGCGCGCACGGCGGAAGCGGCGAAGTTCGACATGGTGTTCTGCGAGGACGCCGCCGGCCTGCGCGAGGCCAATGTCAACATCGCCAGCCAAACCTCGCGCTCGATCGGCTTCGAGCCGATCAGCCTGCTGTCGGCGCTGGCCGCGCGGACCGAGCGCATCGGCCTCGTGTCGACGGCATCGACCAGCTACAACGAGCCCTACGGACTGGCGCGCATGTTCGCCTCGCTCGACAATCTGAGCGGCGGGCGCGCCGGCTGGAACCTCGTCACCTCGGCAAGCCCGATCGAGGCCGCGAATTTCGGCGCGACGGGTTTGCGGCCGCATGCCGACCGCTATGCGCGGGCACGCGAGTTCGCCACGGTGGTTACCGGCCTGTGGAACCGGCGCGCCGCCGGCCATGACGGCGAGAGCTTCTCGGTGCGCGATCGGCTCGACATCCCGCCCTCGCCGCAAGGCGCGCCGGTGATGGTGCAGGCCGGCGCTTCCGATGACGGCAGGGATCTGGCCGCGCGCACCGCCGATGTCGTGTTCTCGGCGGCGCAGACCTTCGAGGAGGCCAAGGCCTTCTACGACGACCTCAAGGCTCGGCTCGCCGCTTATGGCCGGCAGCCGGACGATGTGAAGATCATGCCCGGCGTGGCGCCGATCGTGGCGGCAACGAAAGCCGAGGCGCAGGCCAAATACGATGCGCTGCAGGAATTGATTCCCGACGATGTCGGCGTGGCGCTGCTCTCCAGCTATCTCAGCATCTCCGACCTCGGCCGCTACCCGATCGACGGACCGTTGCCCGAGCTGCCGGAAAGCGAAGGCATGAAGAGCCGGCAGGCGCTGGTCATCGAGCAAGCGCGCCGCGACGGGCTCTCGATTCGCGAGCTTGCGCGTTACTTTGCCGGCGCGCGCGGCCATTGGCGCGTCATCGGCACGGCTGGAGAAATCGCCGACGAACTGCAGGAGCGCTTCGAAGGCGGCGCCGCCGATGGCTTCAACGTGATGCCGTCCTGGTTCCCGGGCGAGCTCGACGCCTTCGCAAAGCTTGTCGTGCCGGAGCTGCAGCGGCGCGGCCTGTTCCGCAAGGACTATGAAGGCCGGACGCTGCGCGAGCATCTCGGCCTGAAGCGGCCTGTGTGAAGCGCCTCAGCCGGCTTTCATCAATCGCGCCGTTCCGGACACCCTGATCGAGCTGCCCGGTGTCGGCGGGATATCGGCATGAAGCCGCGAGCGCATGCCCATGTCCTCGCCCTGGACGATGTCGATCGCGCCGCCATGCGGCCAGCCGAGATCGCGCAGATAGCCGGCAAAGGCCGCGGTCGAAGCGCCCGTCGCCGGATCCTCGTAGACGCCACCGGAGGCGAAGGGATTGCGCGTGTGGAAGAGGCGCGGCGTCTCGGCATAAGCGAGCAGGATGGTGACTAGGCCTTCGCGCCGCATGAAGGACTGGCCTTTCTTGAGATCATAGGCCATGGCGGCCAGCGCCTCGCGCGACTTCAGCGCCAGCACGAGATGATCGGCGCCGCCATGGATGAGCGCCGGCGGAATGGCGGGATCGAGATCGCCCGGCTTGTATCCAAACAACGCCAAAGCCTCCCCGACCAGCTCGGCCGACGCAGGCGTGCTGCGCGTCGGTGGCGACTGCAAGGCGGCGGCAAAGTTGGCGCCATCGCGAAACCCTTCGACGGTGATGTCGGCCTGGTTGAGGGCCAGCTTGAAGATGCCGTCGCCGAACTTTCCGACCAGGGCCGCGCCCAGCGCGGTGGTGGCATGGCCGCAGAACGGCACTTCCGATTCCGGCGAGAAGTAGCGGACGCGCCAGCCGTCGCCTTCGGGCGCGGCGAAGGCGGTCTCCGAGAAGCCGACTTCGGCCGCGACACGCTGCATGTCGGCTGCGCCCGGCAAGGCCTCGCCGATCACCACGCCGGCGGGATTGCCGCCGGTGTTTCCGTCCGAAAATGCCGCTATGCGCAAAACGTCCATATCGCTTATCCGTGTTCGTGAGGTGCGCAGAAAACACGTTTCACAGCCGTTTGGGAAACGAAGAAAGCGACGAGCAGCTGTGAGTGGCAGTCATATCTCACGGCATCGTCGGTGCTCTTCGGGACGGAACGAAGTCGCGTCATCGCCGTTTGGCGAATGGCGGCGCGCTAGGCCGCCCCCCGCCAATCGACGCAGCGCGACAGGAGCCAACCATGGACGCCATCGTCACCAAGAACGACCTCAAATCCGATGCCAAGAAGGAATCGATCGATCTGCTCAATGCCAGGCTTGCAGACGCCATCGACCTGGCGCTGATCACCAAGCAGGCGCACTGGAACGTCAAAGGCCCGCAATTCATCGCCATCCATGAAATGCTGGATGAATTCCGCGAGGAGATCGACGGCCATGTCGACATCATCGCCGAGCGCGCCGTGCAGCTCGGCGGCACCGCGCATGGCACCTCGCAGGAAGTGTCGAAGGCGACCAAGCTGAAACCCTATCCGACCGACATCCACAAGACCAAGGACCATCTGGCGGCGCTGATCGACCGCTATGCCGCGGCGGCCAAGCTGACGCGCGAGGCGATCGATGAATCGGACGATGCCGGCGACGCCGACACCGCCGACATCTTCACCGCCTATTCGCGCTCGCTGGACAAATTGCTGTGGTTCCTGGAGGCGCACACGCAGGAGAAGGAATAGCAAGGAAACTGTTCGGCCTGGCTTGGATCAGCCGGCCATCGCCTTTTCAGCGCAGGCTGCGCTTGGCGCATCCGATGCATGCGAGACGAGCGCCGTCATGATCTCGGCGGCGGCGAGCGCGGCGATCACCGGCGGGCGCTTGTCCTTCACAGCATTGCCGCCGATCGGCGAGATAAGCCGGCCGAACTGCGCTTCGCTGCCATCGGCGGACTTCAGGAACCAGTTCCTGAACGTCGCCTTCTTGGTCTTGGAGCCGATCATGCCGACATAGGCCGTGTCGTCGCGCTTCAGCGCCTCGGCGACGATCAGGAAATCCAGCGCATGGTCGTGGGTCAGGATGGCGAAGGCCGATCCCGCGGGCGCCTCGCGCACCACGGCTTCGGGCATCGGCGTCAGCCGCGTTTCCACCGTTTCCGGCATGCCTTCCAGCGCCTCGGATCGGGTCTCGACGACGACGACGTGGATCGGCAGCAGCGCCAGCGACGCCGCGAGAGCCTGGCCGACATGGCCGCCGCCGAAAAGATAGACATGCGGAAGATGCGCTTCTTCCGCCTCAGCGCCGGCGATCAGCTTTTCTTCGATTATCGCATCGACCAAGCGGATCGACACCTCGACGCGGCCGCCGCAGCATTGGCCGATCTCCGGTCCGAGCGGGACATCGAGCGTGGCGCAGACCTCATCGACCTCGATGCGGGCTTCCCTCCCCCTTGAGGGGAGGGTGGCGGCGGAGCCGCCGGGTGGGGTCGCCCGCGCAGTGCTCGGCGTTTTTGCGGTGCCTCCTGAGAGGACCCCCTGTGGCCGCTTCGCGGCCATCTCCCCCTCAAGGGGGGAGAGCATCTGCCGCGCCTTGTCGATCGCCATATATTCGAGCTGGCCGCCGCCGATGGTGCCGAAAATCGCCGATGCCGAGACGATCATGAAGGCGCCGGCCTCGCGCGGTGTCGAGCCTTTCGTGGCCGCCACCTCGACGAGAGCGACCCGGCCGGCCTGGCCGAGAAACGCCTTCAGACTTTGCACTTTCGAGTTCATCGTCTGCATTTCCATCCTGGAAATATAGCGTTTTACGCCTCGATTTGCACGTTTGGCCGGATTTCAGGCCGGTTTCGCGGCTTCCTGCTTCAACCGCTCGATCGCCATCAGCACCCGTTCCGGCGTTGCCGGCGCATCGAGCCGCGGGCAGATCTTATGGTCGGCGACGCTCGCGATCGCATCGGAGAGCGCATGCAGCACCGACATGCCGTGCGGCAGCGGCGGCTCGCCGACAGCCTTGGAGCGGTGGATGGTCGGCTCATAGGCCGACGACCAGTCGGTCAGCTTGACGTTGAATATCTTCGGACGGTCGGAGGCGAGCGGGATCTTGTAGGTCGACGGCGCATGCGTGCGCAGCCGGCCGCTATTGTCCCACCAAAGCTCTTCCGTCGTCAGCCAGCCCATGCCCTGGATGAAGCCGCCCTCGATCTGGCCGAGGTCGATCGCCCGGTTCAGCGAACGGCCGGCGTCGTGCAGGATATCGGTGCGCTCGACGACATATTCGCCGGTCAGCGTATCGACCGAGACTTCCGCGCAAGCCGCGCCATAGGCGTAATAGTAGAAGGCGTGGCCGCGGCCCTTGGCGCGGTCCCAATGGATCTTCGGCGTCTTGTAGAAGCCCGCCGCCGACAGCTGGACGCGGTTGATGTAGGCCTGCTTGACCAGGTCGTTGAAGGCCACCTCCTGATTGCCGACACGCACCCGGTTGGGCAGGAACACCACCTGGTCGTGCGGCACCTGGTATTTGTCGGCGGCAAAATCAGTCAGCCGCTTGCGGATCTGGCGGGCGGCATCCTGCGCGGCCATGCCGTTGAGGTCGGCACCGGAGGAGGCGGCCGTCGGCGAGGTGTTCGGCACCTTGGCGGTGGTGGTGGCGGTGATCTTGACCCGGTCGAGATCGATCTGGAACTCTTCCGCCACGACCTGCGCCACCTTCAAGTGCAGGCCCTGGCCCATCTCGGTGCCGCCATGGTTCATATGCACCGAGCCGTCGGCATAGACATGCACCAGCGCGCCGGCCTGGTTGGCCTCCGTCTTGGTGAAGGAGATGCCGAACTTGACCGGCGTCATCGCCAGGCCGCGCTTGATGAAGCGGCTGTTGTTGTTGAAAGCGCTGATCTCGCGGCGGCGCCGCGCATAGTTCGCGCTTTCCTCCAGCTCGGCCACGATGCGCTGGATGATGCAGTCCTCGACCTTCTGGTGATAGGGCGTGACGCTGCGCTCGCCAATCGCCTCCATCGGGTCGTAGAAATTCAGCTTGCGGATCTCGAGCGAGTCCTTGCCGACGGCGAAGGCCACCTCGTCGATGACGCGCTCGGCGCCGACCATGCCTTGCGGGCCGCCGAAGCCGCGGAAGGCGGTGTTCGATACGGTGTTGGTGTAGAGCGGCGCCGACTTCGCATGCACCGCCGGATAGAAATAGGCGTTGTCGCAGTGGAACAGCGCGCGGTCGCCGACCGGACCGGACAGGTCCGCGGAGAAACCGCAACGCAGGGCATAGGTGAAGTCGACGCCGAGGATGTTGCCCTCGTCGTCGAACCCGACCTCGTAGTCGATGGCGAAATCGTGCCGCTTGCCGGTGGCGGTCATATCCTCGTCGCGGTCGAGCCGGATTTTCACCGCGCGCTTGAGCTTCTTGGCCGCGATCGCGGCGATGGCGGCGCACTGGTTGGCCTGGGTCTCCTTGCCACCGAAACCGCCGCCCATGCGGCGCACCTCGACCGTGACGGCATGGCTCGGCACGCCGAGCGCATGGGCGACCAGGTGTTGCGTCTCGCTCGGCCCCTGCGTCGAGCAAAAGACGATGACCTCGTCATCCTCGCCGGGGATCGCCAGCGAGACCTGGCCTTCGAGATAGAAATGGTCCTGGCCGCCGAGCCACATGCGGTTCTTGATGCGGCGGGGTGCGGCAGCGATCGCCGCGGCCGCGTCGCCACGCTTCAGGATCAACGGCGTGGTGACCTGCTTGTCCTTGACCGGGTCGAGGTCCCATATCTCGACGACGGCGGGAAGCTCGTCATATTCGATCTTGGCCAGTCGTGCCGCGCGGCGTGCTTCCTCGCGCGTCTCGGCGATCACGGCGAAAATCGGCTGTCCGTAAAACTCAACCTTGCCTTCGGCGAGCACCGGATCGTCATGCATGTTGCTCGGCGAAACATCGTTCTCGCCCGGCACGTCGGCATAGGTCAGCACGTCGACCACGCCAGGCGCCGTGCGCACCGCCGACAGGTCGACGCTCTTCAACGCGCCGTGCGCGACCTTGGAAAGGCCCAGGCCAATATGCAGCGTGCCGGCAGGCTCCGGCATGTCGTCGATATAGACGGCGGCGCCGCTGACATGCTTGTGCGCGGAATCGTGCCGCTGGTCGGTGGCGATGCCGCCTACGATCTTCTCGGCCTTGAGGTTGGCTGGAGCGTGCTTGTTCATCAGGCCGCCTCGTCGCGTGAGACCTGGAACGGCGCCTTCGTTCCGGTCGTCTCGATATAAAAGCGCAGCAACAGGTTCCTTGCCGCCAGCGCCCGGTATTCCGCGGTCGCCCGCATGTCGGTCAGCGGCGTGAAATCCTTGGCGTACTCAGCCATCGCGGCCTCCACCGTCGCCTCGTTCCAGACCTTGCCGGCAAGCGCCTTCTCCACCGCCGCGGCGCGCTTCGGCGTCGCCGCCATGCCGCCATAGGCGATGCGGATGTCGGCCACCGTGCCATCCTTGGTCAAGGTCAGATAAAATGCCCCGAGCGTCGCCGTGATATCCTCGTCCCGGCGCTTGGTGACCTTATAGACGGCAAACTTCGTGCTTTTTGCCGGCACGGGCACGTGGACCGCCTCGACGAACTCGCCGGGCTGGCGGTCCTGCTTGCCATAGGCGATGAAGAAGGTTTCGAGCGGGATCGTGCGGCGCTTCTTGCCCTTGCGCAGGGTGAGCTGCGCGCCGAGCGCGATCAGCGGCGGCGGCGTGTCGCCGATCGGCGAGCCATTGGCGATGTTGCCGCCGATCGTGCCCATGTTGCGCACCTGCTCGCCGCCGATGCGGTCGACCAGCGGTCCCAGTGCCGGGATACGTCTCGACAGCGTCTCGAAAGCCTCGGTGTAGGTGACGCCGGCGCCGATGGTGATCACGCCATCCTTCTCGGACATCGCGCCAAGGCCATCGAGATTGCCGATGAAGATCGCCGGCGCGATGTCGCGCATGTGCTTGGTGACCCAAAGGCCCACATCGGTCGAGCCGGCAACGACGGTCGCTTTCGGCTCGTTTTCGAAGATGGCAGCGAAATCGTCGGCATTGGCCGGCACGATCAGCCGCGCCTTGCCCGACCCGATCTCGACCCTGGCGCCGTCGCGCAGCGCCTTCAGCCGCGCGATGATGTCCTTGCGCTCCACCGCCAGCGGATCCTTAGCCGCCTTGCCATAGCTCGAAATGGCGTGCGCGGCGCGCATGATCGCCTCATAGCCGGTGCAGCGGCAGAGATTGCCCTGCAGCGCCTTTTCGATCGCGGCATTGGACGGATCGGGCGTCTTCATCCAGAGCCCGTAGAGCGACATGATAAAGCCCGGCGTGCAGAAGCCGCATTGCGAGCCATGGAAATCGACCATCGCCTGCTGCACCGGATGCAATTTTTCGCCGTCGCCGCGCAGGTGCTCGACCGTGACGACATGGGTGCCGTCGAGCGAGCCCATGAAGCGGATGCAGGCGTTGACGCTTTCGTAGACCAGGCCTTCGGCGGAGAGCTTGCCGACCAGCACCGTGCAGGCGCCGCAGTCGCCCTCGGCGCAACCCTCCTTGGTGCCGCGCAGCGAGCGGTTGAGCCGCAGCCAGTCGAGCAAGGTCGCATCGGGCGCGACGTCTTTCAGGGCCACGTCGGCGCCATTCAGGATGAAGCGTATCTCGTTGCGGGTCTCAGCCATGTCTCAGCTCCCCCGATAGGTCGAGTAGCCATAGGGCGAAATCAAGAGCGGGACATGATAATGCCGCGCTTCCGCCATGCCGAAGCGGATCGGCACGATGTCCAGGAAAGCGGGCTCGGGCAGGTTGGTGCCTTGGCCGCGCAGATAGTCGCCGGCGGCGAAGACCAGCTCATACTCGCCGGTGCGGAAATCGGCGCCGGTCAGCAGCGGCGCGTCGCAGCGGCCATCCTCATTGGTGGCAACGGTCTTGAGATGCGTGCGGCTTTGCCCTTCGATGCGGAAAAGCCCGATCGACAGGCCCTTTGCCGGCCGTCCGGTCGCTGTGTCGAGCACATGGGTCGTCAGGCGCCCGCCATCGGCTTTCGACGTTTCTGCCACTGGCGGCCTCCCATCCCGGTACAGTTTCAGGTCAATTGTGCGCCAATTAAAGGCCATGCTTAAGCCCCGGTCGAGCGGAGCGCGGCAAAAAGCACTTTCAAAAATTTTCGGGGGAATGCATGCGCACTCCTTTCGATATCTTCATCTCAACCATCGGGCAGGAGCGACAATGCGTTACGATAGGGACATGCGCGGTTACGGGGCCAATCCGCCGGACCCGAAATGGCCTGGAGGCGCGCATGTCGCGGTGCAGTTCGTCGTCAACTATGAAGAAGGCGGCGAGAACTGCGTGCTGCATGGCGACAAGGCTTCCGAAGCCTTCCTGTCCGAGATCGTCGGGGCGGCGCCCTGGGTCGGCCAGCGCCATTGGAACATGGAATCGATCTATGAATACGGCGCCCGCGCCGGCTTCTGGCGGCTCCACCGGCTGTTCACCGAGGCGCAGGTGCCGGTGACCTGCTACGGTGTCGCCACCGCGCTGGCGCGCTCGCCCGACCAGGTCACGGCGATGCAGGAGGCCGGCTGGGAAATCGCCTCGCACGGGCTGAAATGGATCGATTATCGCGACTACGCGGCCGAGGACGAGCGGCACGATCTCGAAGAGACGATCAAGCTGCATTACGAGGTGACCGGCGCACGGCCGACCGGCTGGTACACCGGCCGCACCTCGGTCAACACCGTTCGCCTCGTCGCCGAGGAAGGCGGCTTCGATTACGTCTCCGACACCTATGACGACGAGCTGCCCTACTGGTTCGACCGCGACGGGCTGGAAAAGCCGCAGCTCGTCATTCCCTATACGCTCGACGCCAACGACATGCGCTTCGCGACGCCGCAGGGCTTCAATTCGGGCGACCAGTTCTTCGCCTATCTGAAGGACAGTTTCGACACGCTCTATGCCGAGGGCAAGGCGGGCCGGCCGCGCATGATGAATATCGGCCTGCATTGCCGGCTGGTCGGCCGCCCAGGCCGTGTCGCGGCGCTGAAGCGTTTCATCGACTATGTGAAATCGCACGACAAGGTCTGGCTGACGCGGCGCATCGACATCGCCAAGCACTGGCGCGAAACGCACCCCTACGAGGCGCCGGCGCTGCGTCCGTCGCGGATGGAGTTCGAGGAATTCGTACATGCCTTCGGCGGCGTTTTCGAGCATTCGCCCTGGATCGCCGAGCGCGCCTACGAATTGGAACTCGGGCCGGCGCATGACAGCGCCGGCGGCCTGCACAATGCGCTCTGCCGCGTCTTCCGCGCGGCGACGGAGGTTGAACGGCTTTCGGTGCTCAACGCTCACCCCGATCTTGCCGGCAAGCTGGCCAAGGCCAGGCGCCTGACGCCGGAATCAACCAAGGAACAAGCCTCCGCCGGGCTCGACGCGCTGACCGACAAGGAGCGCGAGCTGTTCTCGAAACTCAACGCCGCCTATGTCACCACCTTCGGCTTCCCCTTCATCATCGCGGTCAAGGGCAAGACCAAGGACGAAATCCTGGCGGAGTTCGAGACGCGCATCGGCAACAGCCGCGGCGTCGAGTTCGAAACCGCCTGCAGACAGGTCGAGCGCATCGCGCTGCTCCGCCTGAAAGACATGCTCCCGAAATAATGCCAGGGATCCCCATGGATATGATCAAGACTGCCGAGCGAACCTATTATGCGCCGCAAGGCGGCCATCCCGGCCAAAACGAGCTTTCGACCGGTCGAGCCGTCTTCACCGAAGCCTATGCGGTCATCCCCAAGGGCGTGATGCAGGACATCGTCACAAGCCCGCTGCCGTTCTGGGACGAGACGCGGGCCTGGATCATCGCAAGACCGCTGTCGGGCTTCGCCGAGACCTTCTCGCAATACATCGTCGAGGTCCTGCCCGGCGGCGGCAGCGACCGGCCGGAACTCGATGCCGGCGCCGAAGGCGTGCTGTTCGTCGTCGAGGGCGAGATCACCATATCGCTTGCCGGCAAAAAGCATGTGCTTGTCCCGGGCGGCTTCGCCTTCCTGCCGCCGGCGAGCGGTTGGACGGTGCGCAACGGGAGTGGCGCCGCCGCCCGCTTCCACTGGATCCGCAAGGCCTATGAAGCGGTCGACGGCCTCGACGTGCCGGAAGCCTTCTTCTCGAGCGACCAGGACGTGGCGCCGAGCCCGATGCCGGGCACGGAAGGGCGCTGGGCAACGACCCGCTTCGTCGACCCCGCCGACATGCGCCACGACATGCACGTCACCATCGTCACGCTGAAGCCGGGCGCGGTCATCCCCTTCGCCGAAACCCATGTCATGGAGCATGGGCTCTATGTGCTCGAAGGCAAGGCGGTCTATCGTCTCAACCAGGACTGGGTCGAGGTCGAAGCCGGCGACTTCATGTGGCTGCGCGCTTTCTGCCCGCAGGCCTGCTATGCCGGCGGCCCCGGCAATTTCCGCTATCTGCTCTACAAGGACGTCAACCGGCACGCCAGGCTTGGTGGCTATCTTGGGGGCGGCTATCTCGGGGGCAAGGCGCGGTGAGCCACATCGTCGCCCGACCGCTGATCCGCGAGAACTTCGCGCCCTTCGGTGACGTCATCGACATGGGCGGCGACAACCGCTACCCGATCAATGGCGGCCGAGCCATGCGCTATCACGACCTCGCCACCGCCGAGGCTACAGGCCCGAATGCGCGCGTGCTGATCTCGATGGTGCGCGGCACGCCCTACGAGATGCCGCTGAAGCTCACCATGGTCGAGCGCCATCCGCTCGGCAGCCAGGCGTTCATCCCACTGTCGCCACGCCCGTTCCTGGTCGTCGTCTGCCACGAGACCAAGGATGGGCCGGGCGAGCCGCATGCCTTTCTCGCCGGCCCCGGTCAAGGCATCAATTACCGCCGCAACCTTTGGCACGGCGTGCTGACGCCGATCGGCGAGGAACAGGATTTCCTCATCGTGGACCGCGGCGGCGACGGCTCCAATCTCGAAGAGTTTTACTTCTCGCATCCTTACGAGATCCACCTTCCCTGAAAGCCTTTCCCATGACCGACGTTTCGCTGATCGACCGCCTGCTCGACGTGATCGAGCACGACATCGTGCCGAAGACGGCGCAAGGCGTCGCCCATGGCAACAAGCTGTTCGGCGCCGCAATCCTGCGGAAGCACGACCGCTCGCTGGTGCTGGCCGAGACCAACAACGAGATGGAAAATCCGCTGTGGCATGGCGAAGTGCATTGCCTGAAGCGCTTTTACGAGATGCCCAGGGCCGAGCGTGTCGACACCAAGGATGCGCTGTTCGTCGCCACGCATGAGCCCTGCTCGCTCTGCCTATCGGCGATCACCTGGACCGGCTTCGACAATTTCTACTACCTGTTCAGCCACGAGGATTCGCGCGACAGCTTTGCCATCCCGCACGATCTGAAAATCCTGAAAGAGGTCTTCACCCTCGATCCTGGCGGTTACAACGCCGAGAACGCCTATTGGAAAAGCTTTTCCATCCGCAGGCTGGTGCGGGCTTTGCCCGAGGCCGAGCGCAAGCGGCTGGAAGCGCGCATCGGCAGGATTTCGACGCGTTATGACGAGCTGTCGGGCGCCTATCAGGCAAGCAAGGCCGAGAACGACATTCCGTTGAACTGACGCGGATTGCCTACCTTACCTTCGCGTTTTTCAGCACTTCATTTATCTTTGCCTGCCAGCCTTTGCCGGTCGCCTTGAATTTTCTGACGACGTCCTGGTCCAGGCGGATGGAGACGACTTGCTTTGGTTTCTCCAGGGCCGGCCGGCCACGGGAACGCCTTATGCTCTCGAAAAGTTCCGGGAGCGCTTCCGCGAAAGACTTGGCTTGCGCCAGCTGTTCGTCGGTCGCCTCCCCGTCTTCGGGATCAGCGGCAATCTGTCTTTGAATTTCAGCTTCCTCGGCATCGGTAAGCCGCCGAGACTTAGTGTTGCTCATACACGGACCTTTCCTTTCGGCTGGCATGACGCATCGAGATTCACCGAGATCGCTTCGGAACCGAGAGGCTTGAAGATCACGGCGAGAATGATCCCTCCAAATTCTCCAATTGCCTTGAGCCGACCGGCCTTGGCCGGGAGGACGATCGACGCGGCAAAAAACTCGATATCGAGATCGGCGAAGTCGAGACCTCGGTTTTCGAGGTTCGTCACCCGTTTTGGCTCATCCCAAACGATTTTCAGGCGAGATCATCCACTGTGTATGCGTCGAGCCACGTGAATAAACGTAATACATAAATTAATCTATGCAAGAAGAAGCTGGGTAATCGGAGATGCGCTCGCTAACGACCCAGGTCGCATTTTTTGATGCTCCAGTCGCGATTGGCGATTGAAAGTCGCTACGCCGCGGAGCGTTATGCGTCCCATGAAAACCGTCACCGAATTCCCTCGAAAAGTCATCGAAATTCCCGATATGGGCATCGTCATGCCGGATGGCTGCCGGCTGTCGGCGCGCATCTGGATGCCCGAGGATGCCGCCGATGATCCGGTGCCGGCGATCCTCGAACACCTGCCTTACCGCAAGCGCGACGGCACCATCTTTCGCGATCAGCTCACCCACCCCTATTTCGCCGGGCACGGCTACGCCTCGATCCGGGTCGACATGCGCGGCAACGGCGATTCCGAAGGGCTGATGGACGACGAATATTCCGAGCAGGAATTGCAGGACGCCTGCGACGTCATCGCCTGGGCGGCGGCGCAGCCCTGGTGCAACGGCAATGTCGGCATGATGGGCATTTCCTGGGGCGGCTTCAACTGCCTGCAGGTGTCGGCGAAACAGCCGCCGGCGCTGAAGGCGGTGATCAGCCTGTGCTCGACCGTCGACCGCTATGCCGACGACATTCACTACAAGGGCGGTTGCCTGCTGCTCGAAAATTTCGGCTGGGCCTCGACGATGCTGTCCTATTCGTCGCGGCCACCGGATCCGGCGATAGCCGGCGGCAATCGCTGGCGCGACCTGTGGCTCAGCCGGCTGGAGAACCAGTCTTTCCTCCTCCCACTCTGGCTCAGCCACCAGCATCGCGACGCCTATTGGAAGCGCGGCTCGATCTGCGAGGACTTTTCGGCGGTGAAAGCGGCCGTGCTGTCGATCGGCGGCTGGCACGACGGCTACCGCAACACGATCTCCAATCTGGTCACCAGCATCCAGTCGCCGGTCAAAGGCATCGTCGGCCCCTGGATTCACAAATACCCGCATTACGCCGGACCCAATCCGGCGATCGGCTTCCTGCAGGAAGCGTTGCGCTGGTGGGACCGCTGGCTGAAAAGTGCTGCGACCGGCGTCGAGGCCGATCCGGCCTACCGCGCCTATGTGATGGACAGCGTGCGGCCGGCGCGCTGGCATCCCGACCGGCCTGGCCGCTGGGTGGCGGAGCAGCAGTGGCCGTCCTCAAACATCAGGGTCGAGGCGATCGAGCTCATTTCGGCGGGCGCGAGACCTTCAATCGTCGCTTCGCCGCAGACTTGCGGGCTTGCCGGCGGCGAGTATTTTCCCTTCACCTTCGGGCCGGAACTGCCGGGCGACCAGCGCCCCGACGACGCGCTGTCGGTTTGTTTCGACCAGCCCGAGCTCGGCGAGGCGATCGACATCGTCGGGGCGCCGGAGCTCGAGGTCCGGGTCGCCTCCGATCGGCACCAGGCCAACATCGCGGTGCGTCTCTGCGACGTGCATCCCGACGGCGCCTCGGAGCTGATCTCCTATGGCGTGCTCAATCTCACCCACCGGAACTCGCATGAATTCCCCGAGATGCTGGTTCCCGGCGAGACGGTGTCGGCGCGCGTCGTGCTCGACCAATGCGCCTACCGGGTGCCGGCCGGCCACAAATTGCGTATCGCCGTTTCGACCGCCTACTGGCCGATGATCTGGCCCTCGCCGGAGCCGGTACAGCTGGATCTCGCGAAGGCCACGCTGAGACTGCCACTGCGCCCGCCGGCGAAAGGCAATGAGGTTTCGTTCCCCGAGCCGGAAGGCGCGACGCCGTGGGCGACCGAGACGGTCCGGCCGGCCAACTCCGAACGCCACATCGATCGCAATGAGAAGACCGGCCTTGTCACGCTCTCCATAACCGATGATTTCGGCGAGGTGCGCGATCTCGACCATGGGCTGGCCAATGGCAGCATCGTGCGCGAGACATGGACGATCCATCCCGACGACCCGCTATCGGCCACCGGAGCCACACATTGGACGCAGACATTGTCGCGCAATGAATGGTCGGTGCGGACCGAAACCTTTGCCCAGATACGATCGGACGCCGGGAACTTCATCGTCAGCGCCAGGATCGAAGCCTATGAGGGCGAAAAGCTGGTCTTCGAACGCGACTTCGAGCAGACGATTCCCCGCGCCCTGGTTTGAGCCGGGCAAGATTGGTCCAAACCCGACGTGCGATTTACGCCACCGCATGTCGCATTCGGTCTTGCCTGCCGCTTTCCCTTACGGTCATTATCTCCTCCAATAGCAAGAAACGACCAAAAGGTCGGATACCCAGAGTGAGGAACCGTAATGTCCAACGAACTCGACTATCTCAGCCGGCGAGTCGCGGCCGGAAAACTTAGCCGTCGCGACTTTCTCGGTCGCGCCGCGGCGCTCGGCGTCGCCGCCACCGTCGCCAACTCGATGCTCTCCAGCGCCGTG
This sequence comes from Mesorhizobium sp. BH1-1-5, assembly GCF_020165615.1. NCBI lineage: Bacteria > Pseudomonadati > Pseudomonadota > Alphaproteobacteria > Hyphomicrobiales > Phyllobacteriaceae > Mesorhizobium > Mesorhizobium sp. BH1-1-5. The sequence goes on along the minus strand of NZ_JAIUIM010000021.1, from coordinate 101,077 downwards.
CGCGCTGCCGGTCCGGTCAAGGGCGGCACGCTGAAGGCCGGCTTGCAGGGCGGCGAATCCACCAACAGCCTCGATCCGGCGACCTTCCTCAGCCAGGTTCCGTTCGCCTTCGGCAAATGCTGGGGCGAGACGCTGGTCGAGCTCGCGCCGGGCGGCGGCATCGAATATCTCATCGCCGAGGAGATCGGCAGCTCGAAGGACGCCAAGACCTGGACGATGAAGATCCGCAAGGGTGTCCAGTTCCATAACGGCAAGGAAGTGAGCGCCGACGACGTCGCGGCGACGCTGAAGCGTCACAGTGACGAGAAGTCGAAATCCGGTGCGCTCGGCGTGCTGAAGAGCATCGACACCATCAAGGTAGACGGCGGCAATGTCGTGGTCACGCTCAAAGACCCGAACGCCGACATGCCCTATCTGATGGCCGACTATCACATCATCATCCAGCCGAATGGCGGGACGGACAAGCCGGACGCCGGCATCGGCACCGGGCCGTACAAGATCACCGGCAACCAGCCCGGCGTGAAACACACCGCCGCGCGTTTCGACCACTACTGGCAGCCCGACAAATACGGCCATGCCGACCAGGTCGAGATCGTCGTCGTCAACGACCCGACCGCCCGCATGGCAGCGCTCCAGGGCGGCCAGGTCAACATGATCAACCGCGTCGAGCCGAAGATCGTCGACCTGGTCAAGCGGCTGCCGGGCGTCACCATCCGCGCCGCCTCGGGGCGCGGCTTCTACCCGTTCAACATGTTCTGCGACACCGCGCCCTTCGACAACAACGACCTCAGGATGGCGCTGAAGCTCGCCATGGACCGCGAGGAGATGCTGCAGAAGATCCTGCGCGGCTACGGCTCGGTCGGCAACGACATGCCCGTCAATGCCGCCTACCCGCTGTTTGCGGAAGACTTCGAACAGCGCAAGTTCGATCCGGAAAAGGCCGCGGCCGCCTACAAGAAGTCGGGCCATAGCGGCTCGATCCTGATGCGCACCTCCGACGTCGCCTTCCCGGGCGCGGTCGACGCCGCCCAGCTCTACCAGCAGAGCGCCGCCAAGGCCGGCATCAAGATCGAGATCAAGCGCGAGCCGGGCGACGGCTACTGGACGGAAGTCTGGAACAAGCAGCCCTTCTCGCTCTCCTACTGGGGCGGCCGTCCGACCCAGGACCAGATGTACTCGACCGCCTACCTGTCGACCGCCGACTGGAACGACACCCGCTGGAAGCGTCCGGACTTCGACAAGATGGTGCTTTCGGCGCGCGGCGAGCTCGACGAAGCCAAGCGCAAGAAGATCTACCGCGACATGGGCGAGATCATGCGCGACGAAGGCGGCCTGATCGTGCCGTTCTTCAACCAGTTCGTCGACGCGACCGGCAAGGGCGTCGAAGGTTGGGTCGACAACCCGGCGCAGGAACTCAGCAACGGCCACGCCCTGATCGAGTGCTGGCTGCAGGCTTGACGAAGGACAAAGGAAGGGCCGGCGCGAGCCGGCCCTTCCCCTGCTTTCATGACCCGCCCGAAAGGCGGGCGTCATCCCTTCTTCACCATTGCAGGTAGCCGATGTCGTCTCCGATCCTGAGATTGGTCGCTCAGCGTATCTTGCTGGGCCTGGTTCTTCTTTTGGCCGTTTCGGTGCTCATCTTCGCCGGCACGCAGATCCTGCCGGGCGACGTCGCCCAGGCGATCCTCGGCCAGTCGGCAACGCCGGAGGCGCTGGCGAATCTGCGCGAGCAGCTCGGCCTCAACGATCCGGCATGGCTGCGCTATGTGCACTGGCTGTGGGGCATCCTGCATGGCGACTTCGGCACGGCGCAATCGAGCGGACTGGACATCGCAAGCTCGATCAGCACCCGGCTGAAGAACACGCTGTTCCTGGCCGCCTGCGCGGCAATCGTCGCGGTGCCGCTGGCGATCATCCTCGGCTTGATTGCCGTGCGCTACCGCAACGGCTTCGTCGACAAGCTGATCTCCGGCCTGGCGCTGGCCTCGACATCGTTCCCGGAATTCTTCATCGGCTACGTGCTGATCTATTTCTTCGCCGTGAAATGGCAAATCTTCCCGAGCATCTCGACTGTGGACGACTCCACGCCGTTCCTCGAAAGGCTGCAGGCCGTCGTGCTGCCAGCGACCGCGCTGACGCTGGTGGTGCTTGCCCACATGATGCGCATGACGCGCGCGGCGATCCTCAACGTCATGCAATCGGCCTATATCGAAACGGCTGAATTGAAGGGGCTGAAAGCCTTCGATATCATCCGCAAGCATGCTTTCCCGAACGCGATCGCGCCGGTCGTCAACGTCGTCATGCTCAACCTCGCCTACCTCATCGTCGGTGTCGTCGTGGTCGAGGTGATCTTCGTCTATCCGGGCATGGGACAGTATCTGGTCGACCATGTCGCCAAACGCGACGTGCCGGTGGTGCAGGCGGTCGGCCTGATCTTCGCCGCGGTCTACATCACGCTCAACATCGTCGCGGACATCGCCGCCATCGTGGCCAATCCGCGGCTTAGGCATCCGAAGTGACGGGAGCATCCGAAATGACGAACCGGATGCAAGACGACCAGAAGGGGAACTGAGGCGAATGGCCCTACGACAAATCCCAGTCACCGCCTGGATCGGGCTGATCCTGACCGGCGCTTTCGCGTTCTGCGCCATCTTCGCGCCCTGGGTCGCGCCGCACGGCAATGGCGAGATCGTCGGCGACGTGTGGGAGCCGATGTCGGCCGCTCATTGGCTGGGCACCGACAATCTCGGCCGCGATCTTATCTCGCGCATGATCTACGGCGCGCGCATCACCATGGAGATCGCGGTGGCGGCGACCGCGCTGTCCTTCTCGCTGGGGTCGATCCTGGGCTTCTCCGCGGCGGTGTTCGGCGGCTGGTTCGACACGCTGATGTCGCGCTTCGTCGATCTTTTGATGTCGATCCCGACGCTGATCTTCGGGCTCGTCGTGTTGTCGGTGCTGCCGACCAACGCGCTGACGCTGATCCTGGTCATGGGCATCCTGGATTCCACCCGCGTCTATCGCCTGTCGCGCGCCGTCGCGGTCGACATCAACGTCATGGACTTCGTCGAGGCGGCGAAGCTACGTGGCGAGGGCAAGGCCTGGATCATCTTCCGCGAGATCCTGCCCAACGCGCTGTCGCCGCTGGTGGCGGAGCTTGGCGTGCGCTTCATCTTCGCTGTTCTCTTCCTGTCGGCGCTCTCGTTCCTCGGCCTCGGCGTGCAGCCGCCGGATTCGGACTGGGGCGGCATGGTCAAGGAGAACAAGGACGGCATCGTGTTCGGCGTGCCGGCGGCGTTGATCCCGGCCGCCGCGATCGCGGTGCTGGCGATCTCGGTCAACCTCGTCGCCGACTGGGTGCTCAACCGCACGACGAGCCTGAAGGGAGGACGCGGCTGATGGCTGGCAATCAGGCGAAGTCCGGGCAAGCAGGCCAGGCAAGTTCGGGCAAGCTCCTGGACATCCGCAATCTGCGCATCGAGGCGACGGTCTATCCGCCGGGCGAAGCGCCGAAGACCATCACGCTCGTCCACGACGTTTCGCTGACGCTTGAAAAAGGCAAGGTGCTCGGTCTCATCGGCGAATCCGGCGCCGGCAAGTCGACCATCGGCCTGTCGTCCATGGCCTATGGCCGCGGCGGCGTGCGCATCACCGGCGGCGAGGTGATCCTCAACGGCCGCGACATCCTTAAGGCCGGCGCCAGGGGCGTGCGGGCGCTGCGCGGCCGCGAGGTCTGCTATGTCGCGCAGTCGGCGGCGGCCGCTTTCAACCCGGCGCACAGGCTGATCGACCAGGTGGTCGAGGCAACCCTCCTGCACGGCACCGCGAACCGCGCCGAGGCGGAGAAGCGGGCCATTGCGCTGTTCAAGAAGCTCAGCCTGCCCAATCCCGAAACGATCGGCGAGCGCTACCCGCACCAGGTCTCCGGCGGCCAGTTGCAGCGCGTGATGACGGCGATGGCGCTCTGCTCGGAGCCCGACCTCATCGTCTTCGACGAGCCGACCACGGCGCTCGACGTGACGACGCAGATCGACGTGCTGGCGGCGATCAAGGACGCCATCCGCGACACGCATGTGGCGGCTCTCTACATCACCCACGATCTTGCCGTCGTCGCCCAGGTGTCGGACGAGATCATGGTGCTGCGCCACGGCCGGCTGGTGGAGTGGGGCGGCACGCGGCAGATCATCAAGGAGCCGCGCCAGGAATACACCAACGCGTTGGTCTCTGTGCATGAGATCGAGCACCAGGAGCAGCAGCCCGGCACAACGCCCTTCCTGTCGGTGAAGAATGTCACCGCCGCGTATGGCGGCGGCCATGTGAAGGTTCTGAAAAACGTCTCGGTCGACATCTATCCGGGACAGACGCTGGCCGTGGTCGGCGAGAGCGGTTCCGGCAAGTCGACGCTGGCGCGCGCCATAACCGGCCTGTTGCCGCCCGAACAGGGTAGCGTCGTCTTCGATGGCCGCACGCTCGGCAACAGGCTGGCGGACCGGCCGAAGGAGGATCTGCGCCAGTTGCAGATGATCTACCAGATGGCCGACGTGGCGATGAATCCGCGCCAGACGGTGGGCACCATCATCGGCCGCCCGCTGGAATTCTATTTCGGCATGAAGGGACGCGAGCGCGACAAGCGCGTGACCGAACTGCTCGACGAGATCGAGATGGGCAAGGGTTTTGTCGACCGCTATCCGGCCGAGCTGTCCGGCGGCCAGAAGCAGCGCGTCTGCATCGCGCGCTCGCTCGCCGCCAAGCCGAAGCTGATCATCTGCGACGAGGTGACCTCGGCGCTCGACCCGCTGGTCGCCAACGGCATCCTGAAGCTGCTCTTGAACCTGCAGCAGCACGAAAAGGTCGCCTATCTGTTCATCACCCATGACCTGGCGACGGTGAAGTCGATCGCCGATTCGATCGCGGTCATGTATCGCGGCGAGGTGGTGCGCTACGGCTCCAAGAGCAAGGTGCTGACGCCGCCTTTCGATGCCTATACGGACCTGCTGCTCTCCTCCGTGCCGGAAATGGAGATCGGCTGGCTGGAGAAGGCGATCAAGGGCCGGCGCATGGCGAGCGCCGGCAATTAAAGCGCGTCGCGCTGAAACGGATTCAGGCGACGCGCTTTAAGTCTTTGTTTTGATGCATGCCGTTCCCCCAAAACCGCTGCGCACTTTTGGGCGACATGCATTAGCCCACGAAAAGTCTGCCTCCGAGGCGGCAGCTGTCATGCGGCTGCAATAGGGAACGGGAAAGATCGGCCGCGGGCGGGCAGAGCTCGCACCGAGATCAGTTTTCGAAAGGGGGGCAGGACATGCAGACCGAACTCGACCATCTCGCCGCACTCGCCGGCAAGGGCAGGATCTCGCGGCGCGATTTCCTCGGCCGCGCGGCAGCGCTCGGCGCCTCGGCGGCGCTGGCGACGACGCTGGCCGGCAAGGCCTTCGCCGCGAGCCCGGTGAAGGGCGGCATCATCAAGGCCGGTCTGCAGGGCGGCGAATCGACCAACAGCCTCGACCCGGCGCTGAACCTCAGCCAGGTCACCTTCAGCTTCTGCAAGCAGTGGGGCGAATTCCTCGTCCGCCTGACCCCGGAAGGCGGCGTCGACAACCTCATCGCCGAGGAGATCGGCGCCTCCGCTGACGCCAAGACCTGGACGATGAAGATCCGCGACGGCATCGAGTTCCACAATGGCAACACGGTGACGGCGGAAGACGTTGTCGCCACGCTCGAGCGCCATGCCGACGAGAAGTCGAAATCCGGCGCGCTCGGCATTCTGAAGAACATCAAGACCATCAAGGCCAGCGGCAAGGACGTGGTGGTCACGCTCGGCGACGCCGATGCCGACTTCCCCTATCTGATGGCCGACTACCATCTCGTCATCCAGCCGAATGGCGGCAAGGACAACCCGAATGCCGGCATCAGCGCCGGCCCGTACAAGGTCGCCGTCAACCAGCCCGGCGTGAAGCATGGCGGCGAGCGCTTCGCCAATTACTGGCGCGGCGACAAGGCCGGCCATGCCGACCAGATCGAGATCGTCGTCATCAACGACCCGACGGCCCGGCTTGCGGCGCTGCAGGGCGGCCAGGTGCATCTCATCAACCGCGTCGAGCCGAAGGTGGTCGATCTGGTCAAGCGCATGCCGGGCGTCACCATCGAGAACGTGGCGGGGCGCGGCTATTACCCGTTCAACATGTTCTGCGACACGCCGCCCTTCGACAACAACGATTTGCGCATGGCGCTCAAGCTCGCCATGGACCGCGAGGAGATGGTCGACAAGATCCTGCGCGGCTACGGTTCGGTCGGCAACGACTTCCCGATCAACGAGGCCTATCCGCTGTTTTCCAACGACATCGAGCAGCGCAAGTTCGATCCGGAGAAGGCGGCCGCCGCCTACAAGAAGTCGGGCCATAGCGGCTCGATCCTGCTGCGCACCTCGGACGTCGCCTTCCCCGGCGCGGTCGACGCCGCGCAGCTCTACCAGCAGAGCTGCGCCAAGGCCGGCATCAAGATCGAGATCAAGCGCGAGCCCGGCGACGGCTACTGGTCGGAAGTGTGGAACAAGCAGCCATTCTCGCTCTCCTACTGGGGCGGAAGGCCAACGCAGGGCCAGATGTATTCCACCGGCTATCTGTCGACCGCCGACTGGAACGACACGCGCTTCAAGCGGCCCGAATTCGACAAGATGCTCTATACGGCGCGCGCCGAGCTGGACCAGGCCAAGCGCAAGACGATCTATCGCGACATGGCGATGCTGATGCGCGACGAAGGCGGCCTGATCGTGCCGTTCTTCAACCAGTTCGTCGATGCCGCCAACACCAAGAAGATCAGCGGCTACGCCAAGAACCCCAATGGCGAGATGATGGACGGCTACGCGCTCTGCGAGTGCTGGCTGAACGCCTGATATCAGGCTATCCAAGGCAAGCGCCGCGTGTCCGCGCGACACGCGGCGCTTTTGTTTCGAAGAACAATCACAGGAACCTTCCGTGGCGCTCAAATCCAAACTGCTGCTCATCATCCTCGACGGCGTGCCCTACCGGAACTGGCGCCGGCTGATGGGCAATCTGGAGGGCTGGGCGCAGTCCGGCGAGGCGCAGGTGTGGAGGATGCGCTCGGTGCTGCCGTCGACGTCCGCCTGCTGCTACGCCTCGATCCACACCGGTGTCACGCCGCAGGTGCACGGCATCCTTTCCAATGAGAACCGCTTCCGCGTCACGCAGCCGGATATCTTCTCGGAAGTCAGCAAGGCCGGCGGCAAGACGGGCGCGGTGACCCATTCCTACTGGTCGGAATTCTTCCGTTCGTATCCGTTCGATCTTATCGAGGACATGGAGTTCGACGAGCCGGACGGGCCGATCACCCATGGCCGCTTCCACACCATGACCGGCTACAATCTCAAGAACCAGATGACGCCGAGCGACGTCGACCTGTTCGCGACGCTGACCATGCTGGCGAAGCGCCACGGCATCGACTACGGCATCCTGCACACCTGCACGCTGGATTCGATGGGGCATCGCTTCGGCCATGACTGCCACGAGATGGACCATGCCTGCTACGCCATGGACGGCATGCTCGCGGCCTTCCTGCCGCAATGGCGCGCGGCCGGCTATGAAGTGATGGTGACGGCCGATCATGGCCAGACCGACCGTGGCCACCATGGCGGCCATGACGACGAGATGCAGGATTTCGCGCTCTATTATTTCGGTCCCGCGAAGGGCCCCGAGGCCGACACGCTGCTCGACCAGCTGCAGCTCGCGCCGACGGTGCTGAGCCGGCTTGGTGTTGAGATACCCGAGACGATGAAGGCGAAGGTGTTCTTGGGGTAAGCGCGGCTTCTCCTTCGCCTCTTGGGGGGAAGGAAAAGCGCTCCCTCTGGCAACACTCACTCTCTTCGGTTAGCCTCCGAAAAATCCTTGGCGGAGGGTGAACCTTTTTGGACCGATCAGCGACAGAGCTTCGAGGAGCCAGGCGGCTCGACCGGCCATGAATGCGGCGACCGAAACCGATCGCGCGCTTGTAGACCGGGTCGCGAAGGGCGACCGGGCCGCCGTTCGGCTCCTGTTCATGCGTCACCACGCGCGGATCTACCGCTTCGTGGCGCGCCAGACGGGATCGGAAATGATGGCCGACGATATCGCGAACGAGGTCTTTCTGGAGCTGTGGAAGCAGGCGCCGGGCTTCGAGGGACGCTCTGAGGTTTCCACGTGGCTGCTCGGCATCGCCCGCTTCAAGGCGCTGTCCATGCTGCGCAAGAAGAAGGAAGACTGGATCGACGACGACGACGCGGCGCAGGTTCCAGACGGCGCCGACACGCCGGAAGTCGTGACCATGAAGGAGGACAAGGCCGCCGCCTTGCGCCGCTTCGTCGACGCCTTACCGGAAGAACACCGCACGGTGATCGACCTTGCCTATTACCACGGACAGTCGGTGACCGAGATCGGCGAGGTGCTCGCCATTCCGGTCGCGACCGTCAAGACCAGGATGTTCTACGCCCGCAAGAAACTCGGCGAGGCCCTCAAGGCCGCCGGTTACGACAGGGGGTGGCCATGAGCGCCGCTGAAAAGATGTCGCGCCGCGACGAGATGGAAACGCTGCTGCCGTTCTACCTGAACGGCTCGCTGGAAGGCGCTGAACTGGAGGCCGTCGAGGAATGGCTGGCGACCGATCCGGCGGCGCTTTCAGCACTTGGCGAAGCCGAGGCCGAGTTTTCCGGCACCGCTGCCGCCAACGAGGCGATCCGCCCGCCGGCCGATGCGCTGAGCCGTTTTACCAGGGCGCTCGACGCCGAGGCCGGACCCGTGCGCGCGCCCGCCGGCCAATCCTGGCTGGCGAAAGTCTTCGGTCGGGTCGCAGCGATGCCGGCCGGCGTCGCCTGGGCGGCCGCCGCGGCGCTGCTTGCCTTGGTGCTGGTGCAATCCTTCGAACAGCCGGGCGGCAAGGGCAACGACTTCGAGGTGGCCGGCGCCGAGGACGATCTGGCGAAGCTGCCTTTCGCGCTGGTGAAGTTCAAGCCGGATGCGAAGATGGCCGATATCGCCGCCTTCCTCGGCCAGAACGGATTGAAGATCGCCGCCGGCCCGACCGCGGATGGCGTGTTCCACCTGACGATCCCGGCCAGCACGGCGGCCGACTACGACCGGATTGTCGGCCTTATTGCCGCCCAGCCTTTCGCGGATGCTGTGATCCAGGGAAGGAAACCGGTCGGTGGCGGCTAACGCAATTCCAGGAAAAGTGCGCCGCGGTTTTCCGTCCGGAATTGCGTCGGGGCCGAAAGCCATTCTTCGCGCGGTGATCCTCGCGGCGGCATTTGTCGCCGCGCCGGCGTTCGCGCAGACCAACGACCCCAACCTGACGCAAAAGCAGGTCGATTGCCTGAACCGCACGACCGCGACGGGCGCGGGCTGCGACAAGGATGACGGCGCCAAGAACAACGGCGGGACGCCGGGCACCGCCACGGGCGGCGCGGTGTTCCTGCCGGCGCTGATCGTCGACCTGTTCCCGAACCCGCCGGCGGGCGCGGCACCACAAACGTCCGCACCGTCCAACGGAACATCGTCGAACGGTCCCTCCAACACGCCGCCGCCAGCGCCGAGCGGTCCCGTCACGGTGCCGCAAGGCCTCAACCTGGCGGAGCCGCCGCGGGCGATCGCCGGTGAGTTCGTGCCCGACGAGGTGCTGGTGACGGTCGATGGCGACGCCGGCGTGGTGCAGCAGATCGCCAACTCCTTCGGCCTGCAGGTGCGCTCGCAGCGCCAGTCGCGGCTGCTCGGCACGACCTTGGTGCGCTTCGGCATAACCGACGGGCGGCCCGTCGGCGTGGTGCTGGCGCAGCTCGCCGCCGACGGGCGCACGCAGCGGCGCGAGCCCAATCACATCTACACGCTGCAGCAGGCGGCCGGCATCGTGAACTATGCCTTCGACCGCATCGCGCTCGATTCGAAAGAAGCAAGCGGGGAAAATGTGCGCGTCGCCGTCATCGATACCGGCATCGACGACACCAACCCGGCGCTCGCCGGCGTGATTGCCGACCAGTATGACGCGATGCCCAATGTGCCGATCGAGAAGCGCGACCACGGCACTTCGGTCGACGGGCTGATCGCCGGCGTCGGTCCACTGGAAGGCATGGCGCCCGGCGCCAGGATCTACCATGCGCGCGCCTTCGAAGGCGGCAAGTCGACCATGGACGTCATCCTGTCGGCGCTCGACTGGGCGGCCGAGCAGAATGTGCGCATCATCAACATGAGCTTCGTCGGCCCGAAGAACGACCTGCTCGGCACCGCTTGCCGCAATGCCCGGGCGATGGGCATGGTGCTGGTGGCCGCCGCCGGCAACAATGGCCCGAAAGCGCCCTATGGCTATCCGGCCGCCTTCGACGGCGTCATTGCGGTGACCGCCACGGACGCCAAGGACGGGCTGATGCCGCAGGCCAATCGCGGCGCCTATGTCTTCATCTCGGCGCCTGGCGTCGAAATGGTGGCGCCGAGCGGCGCCGGGTCGGATGTGGTGACCGGCACCTCCTTCGCCGCCGCGATCGTCAGCGGCGCCATCGCCAACCTGATCCATGCCGCGCCGGACCGCGCGGCCGACGACATCGAGAAAGCGCTTGCCGCTACGGCCAAGGATCTCGGGCCGAAGGGGCGGGACAATGATTTCGGCTATGGGTTGCTGGACATCAAGGCGGCCGAGGCAGCGAAGGAGTAAGGTCAATCCGCTAGCCGCCACCGGGCGGGGATTCGCTGCATCTGATCCCGGCGGTTACGTCATCGATGTCGTCGCCTGGCTCAAGGCCAAAGCCTCTGTTTCCGCACTTTGGACAGACCTATCGTTATTTTTCTCGAAGGCGAACCAACGCGGTCGGCAGAGAATTAAGAAACAAAACCAGGCAAACACAGAGAAGCACTATGTCTTTGTAGAGAAACTCCCCGGCCAGATTCCACGCAATGGGATCGGTGGAGATGCTCCATACTACGACACCAGGGGTCGTAAAGAAAAATGACCAGGTGATGAGAAACGTACCGACCCCGATCAAGGCGCCAAGGGCGGACAAGACAGGCACAAACGCCCCCAACGCCAGGAGGGCAGCCGTCCCCAACTCGATGCATCCCAGAAGATAGGCCTCGCCTCTAATTCCAAAAATCTGGAGCCAAGAAACGAACGGACTGTTTGAGATGTAGAGAGCGATTCCTTGTGCTGACTGCGGTGTGAACTTCTGGATCCCGAACGACACGAAAATCAGCACCATTACCCACCTGAGGATGGCAAGCGGCCAATAAGAGCCGAAGCCTGTCTCAGCGATATTAAACTCTCTATGCATGCTATGTCCTTTGCCGGAAGCGATATATCAGGCCAAGGAACCGCAGCCGGCAGTGGTTTTAGCAAGCTGCAGGCTCTTGAAGGCCGCACAGCTTACTTCGTCGCCAGACAAATTTCGTTACATCCCCCACACCCGAAGACAGAGGGCCCGGCAATCGCGGCGCCCATGCCTTCATCTCGGCGCCGGGCGTCGATATGGTGGCACTGAGCGGAGGCGGCTCCTGGTGCGAACCAGCTCCGCGCCTGGAACCGCTCTATAATGCCGGCCCTAACCGCACAGGGCTTCCATCATAGAAGCGCGGCAGCCGGAAGCGGCTGAGATCGTGCCCGATGTCGTTTCCCTGGATCATGTCGGAGACGACGCGGCCTATGCCGGGCCCTATGCCGAAGCCATGGCCGCTCATTCCGGTCGCGACGAAAAGACCGCCGATCGCCTGGACCCGATCCACGACGGGGACGACGTCGGGCATGGCGTCGATCATGCCGCCCCAGCCGACCTTCAGGCGAACTTTCTCGAACTGTGGAAAAAGCTGCTTGAAATTGCGCTCGATCGAACGAAGCCGGGCCGGTTCGGAGGCCGGGTTGAGCACCCGCATTCTCTCGAAAGGACTCGTCGAATCCGGCGCCCAATCGCGCGGCGTCGACCAGCCATCCGGGTAGCCTGACGGAGCGAAGGGGAAATAGCTCGCTCCGAACGGATCGTTCCTGAGGGCGGGAATGTACTTGGTGGCGTGCCGGAATGCGTCAGGCCCCAGGTAAAGCAAGTGGCTGCCACCTCCGGCGAGCGTGTAGCCGCCATCCTGTCTGCGCCGGAAAGCGATGTGGTTGTCGGCGGCCGCGCCTGCATAGATCTCAGGCAAGGGCTCCGTTGCGGCCACGGTCACCCGGACGCTGAGCTGAGGGATGGATACGCCGTGTCTTTTCAGGAACAGGGACGACCAGGCGCCGCCCGCGACCAGCACGCTGGAAGTCTCGATATATCCCGCCTCGGTCCACACACCCTTGACCCTGCCGGCCGCGATGTCGAGGCCTCGCGCCGCGCAATTCTCGACGATCCTGGCGCCTTTGCGCACCGCAAGCCGGGCCAGCGCAGGCACCGCCAGCCAGGGTTCCGCACGCATATCGGAGGGCGTCGTCATCGCGCCCACGAACCTGCGCGACATGCCGGTGATGAGCTTCGCGGTTTCGCTCGCGTCGAGCAGGCGCGTGTCGAGCTCATGGATCGCGGCGACCTTCATGAACGCTTCGAAGCCGGCCATGTCCTTGTCGGCGTTCGCCAGGTAGGTCACGCCTGTCTGGGTCAGCCCGATGTCCTCGCCGCTTTCCTCGGCCAATTGCCGCCACAGGCGGATAGCCTCGATGACGATCGGCAGCTCATCCGCGTCCCGTCCCTGCTTTCTGATCCAGCCCCAATTTCGCGAGGACTGTTCGGCCGCGACACGGCCTTTTTCCAGCAGCGTCACCGGAATGTTCCGGGAGGCAAGGAAGAGCGCCGTCGTTACGCCGATAATGCCGCCACCGACAATCACCACCTGCGACGTCTTCGGCGGCGGCCCAGCGTATTGGATTGAATCCGCTTCGGTGAAGGGGAATGTGGGCAAATGGCGTACTCTGGACGACTGGTTGACGGTTCTGGCTTACCGGTTGTCACCGTCCAAGATCAGGAGCAGGCGAAGGCGGATCATTGTCCCACGAGGTAAAGGGTGCCGGGAAGCGCTCGAAGAAGCTGCCGTATCCTGACCTAGACCGGCGCCCCTGCCACCGATCCCCGCACCACAAGATCCACCGGCCAGACCTCGCCGCGGGGGCCCTCTTCGAGCCCCGATATCCGCGCCGCGAGGCGCTCGGCGACACGCGCGCCGGCAAGCCGGATCGAGGAGCGCGTGGTCGACAGCGGCACCGGGAAATTCTCTGGACGCAGCCAGGGGAAGACGTCGTCATGGGCGACCAGCGACAGGTCGCCCGGAATGGTGAGGTCCAGGTCGCGCACGGCGCGCACGACGCCCAGCGCCATGATCAGGCTGGAGCAGACGATCGCCGTCGGCGGCTCGGCCTCCTCGAGCAGGCGGCGGGCGGCGCGATAGCCGTTCTCCTCGGTCATGGTCACCGAGCGGATGTGGCGCTCGCCGAGCGTCAGCCCGCTCGCGGCAAGCGCGCGGCGCATGCCGCGCTCGCGGTGGATGGCGAAGGTCTCGCGCTCATTGCCGTTGATCAGCGCCAGGCGCTTGTGGCCGAGCTGGATCAGCAGGCGCGCCGCTTCGTGGAACGCGCCCTCATTGTCGATGTCGAGATAGGGATAGTCGAAGTCGAAGCCTTCGCTGCGGCCATGGACGATGAAGGGAATGCCCAGCGTGTTGACCAGCGCCAGCCGCTTGTCGGCCGGACGCGGCGAGGAGAGGTAGACGGCGTCGACCTGGCGGTTGGCGACGATGCGCCGGTAGGTCGTCTCCTCGTCGTCGGCATCGGCGGGCGAAAGCACGAGGTCGAGCTCGTGCGCGCGGGCATAATCGCCGAGGCCGGAGAGGAATTCCACGAAGTGCGGATCGATGTCGACGGCGGCGCCCGTCGGCAGCACATAGCCGATCATGCCCGACTTGCCGGTGGCGAGCCGGCGCGCGCTGGGGTTCGGCCGGTAGCCATGGCGCTTGGCCGCGTCCATCACCCGGCGCCGGGTTTCCTCATTGACCTCGGGATAGCCGTTCAGCGCCCGGCTCACCGTGGTCTGCGAGAGCGACAGCATATGCGAGAGTTGCTTGAGGTTCATCGGAGGCCTCCAGCCTCAAAGCGCTTTCAATTTTGAATCGATCCGATGATTGTTGGCGAGATCGCCGAGCATGACGACCTTAGAGGGGCACAGGCGCCGTTTGAAGCAAAATTACTGCTGCAGTGCCAAAAAAACATGCTGCAGCGCACTTTCTTCCCTCAATCCGATCGAATTTAAATCGATTAACGAACGCACCCACTTGACTCCCAGGCGATTCAATGGCGAGATCAAAACAGCCAAAGCGCTTTGGAAGTCTCTTCGAAAGGTTGCGGTTGCCCTTTCGCTGAGTCACAGTTCCGCGGGCGTCGGCGGACGAAATGGAGGTTTCGTCCTGTTTGTGACCACTGGGAGGACTTGCGATGAAGAAAATGCTTCTCTTGGGTGCGGCGTGCGCGGCACTCACCCTCAGCCTGCCGGCGCAAGCCGAACTGAAGTTCAAGCCGGGCGAGGATCAGAAGTTTCACTGGGCGAACTACGACGACCTCAAGAAGGTTGATCTCAAGGGCGAGACGCTGACGATCTTCGGGCCGTGGCGCGGCGAGGACGAGGCGCTCGTGCGTTCGGTTCTCGACTATTTCCAGGAAGCGACCGGCGCCGAGGTCAAGTATTCCTCGTCCGAAAATTATGAGCAGCAGATCGTCATCGACACCCAGGCCGGCAGCCCGCCCAACATCGCCGTCCTGCCGCAGCCCGGCCTGATCCAGGACCTTGCTTCCAAGGGCGTGCTCACCCCGCTCGGCGACGACGTCGCCGCCTGGATCAAGGAAAATTACGCCGCCGGCGACTCCTGGGCCAAGCTCGGCACTTATAACGGCAAGGACGGCAAGCCCGGCTTCTACGCCTTCCCCTACAAGATCGACGTGAAAGGGCTGGTCTGGTACTCGCCCGACAATTTCGACGAGGCCGGCTACAAGGTGCCGAAGACCCAGGAAGAACTCGCCGATCTCGAAAAGAAGATCATCGCCGATGGCGGCAAGCCCTGGTGCATCGGGCTCGGCTCCGGCGGCGCCACCGGCTGGCCGGCGACCGACTGGGTCGAGGACATCATGCTGAGGACCCAGCCGCCGGAAGTCTACGACAAGTGGGTCAAGAACGAGATCCCGTTCACCGACCCGGCCGTGGTCAACGCCATCGACATCTTCGGCAAGATCGCCACCGACGACAAGATGGTGGACGGCGGCGCCAAGGCGGTCGCGGCGACCGACTTCCGCGACAGCCCGAAGGGCCTCTTCACCGTGCCGCCCAAGTGCTACATGCACCATCAGGCATCGTTCATCCCGTCGTTCTTCCCGGAAAACGTGAAGCTCGGCCAGGACGCCGACTTCTTCCCCTATCCGCCTTACGCCTCCAAGCCGGAACTGGGCACGCCGCTGGAAGTGGCCGGGACGCTGGTGATGATCACCAAGGATTCCAAGGCCTCGCGCGAATTCATCAAGTTCCTCGAAATGCCGCTCGCGCATGAATTGTGGATGGCGCAGAAGAGCTTCGTCACTCCGTTCAAGGCGGCCAACAAGGATGCCTATGGCAGCGAGGCGCTGAAGAAGCAGGGCGAGATCCTGGTCGGCGCCACGACGGTTCGGTTCGACGGATCCGACCTGATGCCCGGCAAGATCGGCGCGGGCTCCTTCTGGACCGGCATGGTCGACCTGGTCGGCGGCAAGTCGGCGCAGGACGTCGCCGGCGACATCCAGAAAAGCTGGGACGGCATCAAGTAAGCCATCCTGAAATCCTCCTCATCCTCCTAATGGATCCGGGCTACGGCCCGGGCCCGACCGGCGGCCGACGCCGGAAGCCTTCGCGTTTCGATCGTTCCGAATAACCGAAAGTCGGCGCATCCGATCGGCAGCCTCGGCTGGCCGGTCATGCGCAGGGAGAGGGACCCATGGCGGCTCAGATTTTCTCGGCCATATTCGTCATCATCATCGGCGTCGGCGGCTGTGTCGCCTATTTCTGGGGCGCCAACAGACTGCTCGACCTCATCTTCCCCTCACGCGGGGTATCCGGCGGCGCCGCCATCAACAATCTGCGCCGGCAGGGATATGTGCGGCCGTGGCTGTTCGTCGGCCCGGCGCTGATCATCCTTACCGTATACCTGATCTACCCGGTGATCGCGACGCTGTGGCTGTCCTTCTTCGACCGCGGCGGCACCAGTTTCGTCGGGCTCGCCAATTATGAATGGGCGGCCGGCGACCACGACCTGCGCAACTCGATCCTCAACAACATATTGTGGCTCGCCGTGGTGCCGGCCGCCTGCACCTTCCTCGGCCTGATCATCGCCGTGCTCACCGACAAGATCTGGTGGGGCACCATCGCCAAGAGCCTGATCTTCCTGCCGCTGGCGATCTCCTTCGTCGGCGCCAGCGTGATCTGGAAATTCATCTACGAGTATCGCGGCGAGGGCCAGATCCAGATCGGCCTGCTCAACGCCATCATCCAGTATTTCGGCGGCCAGCCGCAGGTGTGGATATCGCTGCCGTTCTGGAACAACTTCTTCCTGATGGTGATCCTGATCTGGATCCAGACCGGCTTCGCCATGGTCATCCTGTCGTCGGCGCTGCGCGGCATTCCCGAAGAGACGCTCGAGGCCGCGGTGATCGACGGCGCCAACCCGTTCCAGATCTTCTGGAAGATCATGGTGCCGCAGATCTGGGGAACGATCGCGGTGGTGTGGACCACCATCACCATCCTGGTGCTGAAAGTGTTCGACATCGTGCTGACCATGACCAACGGCCAGTGGAACAGCCAGGTGCTCGCCAATCTGATGTTCGATTGGATGTTCCGCGGCGGCGGCGATTTCGGCCGCGGCGCGACCATCGCCATCATCATCATGATCGCGGTCATCCCGATCATGGTCTGGAACATCCGCCAGGCCAACAAAGAGACGGGGGGACACTGAGATGGCCGCCAAAACCGGAAAGTCCTTTATCGGCCGCTTCGGCGTCCATATCGCCGTGCTCGTCTTCGTGACGATCTGGACCATCCCCACCCTCGGCATCCTCGTCTCGTCGCTGCGCGACAAGGACCAGATCGTCGCGTCGGGCTGGTGGAACTCCTTCGCCAGCTCCAGCCAGAGCGAGGCCGGCCGATTGCCGGCCGCCTCGGCGCAGACCCAGAAGGACGGCAAATACGTCATCGAGGGCAACATCTTCGGCGACGGCCCCAAGCGCGAGATCAGCGCCTTCGGCGTGAAATCTGCCGCGCCGACGCAGTACAAGGCGGGATCGGTCGCCGACCTCAATGACGGCGTCAGCCTGCAGATGAATGCCGACGGCGGCTTCGTGCTGTCCTCACCGAAAGCCTTCGAGGGCGACCGCGGCCAGCGCGTCTATTTCGCCTCCTCGGCGCCGCCCAAATTCACCACCGACAACTATCAGGCGGTGCTGTTCTCGGAGGGCATCGGCCGCTCCTTCATGAACTCGCTGACGGTGACTATTCCAGCGACCGTGATCCCGATCCTGATCGCCGCCTTCGCGGCCTATGCGCTGGCCTGGATGCGCTTTCCCGGACGGGCGCTGCTGATCGCGGTCATCATCGGCCTTCTGGTGGTGCCGCTGCAGATGTCGCTGATCCCGTTGCTCAGGCTCTATAACGGCGTCGGCACCTTCTTCGGCGTGCCGTCCAAGACCTATCTCGGCATCTGGCTGGCGCATACCGGCTTCGGCCTGCCCTTCGCCATCTACCTGCTCAGGAGCTACATTGCCGGCCTGCCGCGCGAGATCATGGAATCGGCGCGCATCGACGGCGCCAGCGATTTCGAGATCTTCGTCAAGATCGTGCTGCCGCTGTCGTTCCCGGTACTTGCCTCCTTTGCCATCTTCCAGTTCCTGTGGGTATGGAACGATCTTCTGGTGGCGATGGTTTTCCTCGGTACGGCGCCCGATCAGATCGTGCTGACGGCCAAGCTCAACGCGCTGCTCGGCTCGCGCGGCGGCAACTGGGAGATCCTGACGACATCGGCGTTCATCACCATCATCGTGCCGCTGATCGTGTTCTTCTCGCTGCAGCGCTATTTCGTCCGCGGGCTGCTTGCCGGCTCGGTGAAAGGAGGTTGAAGACATGCAATCGGCTTTGAAGGCGACTTCGAGACCAGACCCCGCCCCAGACCCCGACATCGACCGCGACTGGTGGCGGGGCGCGGTGATCTACCAGATCTATCCGCGCTCCTACCAGGACTCCAACGACGACGGCATCGGCGACCTGAAGGGCATCGTGCAGCGCCTGCCCTACATCGCTTCGCTCGGCGTCGATGCCATCTGGATCTCGCCCTTCTTCAAATCGCCGATGAAGGATTTCGGCTACGACGTGTCGGATTATTGCGACGTCGACCCGATGTTCGGAACGCTTGCCGATTTCGACGCGCTGGTTACGGAAGCCCACTGGCTGGGGCTCAAGGTGATGATCGACGAGGTGCTGTCGCACACCGCCGACATCCACCCGTGGTTCAAGGAAAGCCGTTCCAGCCGCGGCAATCCGAAAGCCGACTGGTATGTGTGGGCCGACGCCAAGCCCGACGGCACGCCGCCCAACAACTGGCTGTCGATCTTCGGCGGCTCGGCCTGGCAGTGGGACACCAGCCGCCAGCAATATTACATGCACAATTTCCTGGCCGAGCAGCCCGACCTCAACTTCCACAATGAGCAAGTCCAGGATGCGCTGCTCGACATCACCCGTTTTTGGCTGGAGCGCGGCGTCGACGGCTTCCGCCTCGACACGATCAATTTCTACTTCCACAGCCTGGGGCTGGAGGACAATCCGCCGCTGCCGCCGGAACAGCGCAACGACCAGACCGCACCCGCGGTCAATCCCTACAACTACCAGGACCATCTCTACGACAAGAGCCGCCCGGAGAACCTCGGCTTCCTGGAGCGCTTCCGCGCGCTGCTCGACGAATACCCGGCGCAGGCCGCCGTCGGCGAGGTGGGCGACTCCCAGCGCGGCCTGGAAGTGGTCGCCGCCTACACCGCGGACGGCAAGCGCGTGCATATGTGCTATTCCTTCGACTTCCTGGCGCCGGAGAAGATCAGCGCGGCGAAAGTGCGCGCGGTGCTGGAGGCCTTCGGCACGGTCGCCAGCGACGGCTGGTCGTGCTGGGCCTTCTCCAACCATGACGTGATGCGGGTCGCCTCGCGCTGGGCCGCCAACGAGGCGAACCCGACCGCCTATCTCAAGGTGATCTCGGGGCTTTTGATGTCGCTGCGCGGCTCGGTGTGCATCTATCAAGGCGAAGAGCTCGGCCTTGGCGAGGCGGAGCTGAAGTTCGAAGACCTGCAGGATCCCTACGGCATCCGGTTCTGGCCGGAATTCAAGGGCCGCGATGGCTGCCGCACGCCGATGGTGTGGGACGCGGCCGCCAAGAATGGCGGGTTCTCGGCCGCCAAGCCCTGGCTGCCTGTGCCGGGCAAGCATCTGTCGCAGGCCGTCAACGTGCAGCAGGGCGACGCAAGCTCGCTGCTCGAGCACTACCGACGCTTCCTCGCCTTCCGGCGCCAGCATCCGGCGCTGGCCAAGGGCGACATCGACTTCATCGAAAGCGACGGCGACACCGTCGCCTTCACGCGCCGCGAGGGCAATGAGCGGATCGTCTGCGCCTTCAACCTCGGCAGCAAGGCCGCCGAGATCAATCTCGGCAAAGGCGCGCTGCAACCCTTGCCCGGGCATGGCTTTTCGGGACAGACTGGCAGCGGGCCGGTCCGCCTCGGCGGATACGGCGCCTGGTTCGGGCGCATCGACTGAATTTCTAAAACAGAGATCAACGGGAGAGGAAAAACATGGCCGATGTCACGCTCAACCAGGTGAAGAAATCATACGGCAACCTCAACATTCTCCACGGCATCGACCTCGACATCAAATCGGGCGAGTTCATCGTCTTCGTCGGGCCGTCGGGTTGCGGCAAGTCAACCTTGCTGAGGTCGATCGCCGGCCTCGAGGAGATCACTTCGGGCGAGCTGAAGATCGACGGCGAGGTGGTGAACGACGTGCCGCCGTCGAAGCGGGGCATCGCCATGGTGTTCCAGTCCTATGCGCTCTATCCGCATATGACCGTTTACGACAACATGGCCTTCTCGATGAAGATCGGCAAGGAAAGCAAGGCCGAGATCGACAAGCGCGTGCGCCAGGCGGCGGAGATCCTGCAGCTGACCAAGTATCTCGACCGCCTTCCCAAGGCGATGTCGGGCGGCCAGCGCCAGCGCGTCGCCATCGGCCGCGCCATCGTGCGCAACCCGAAGGTGTTCCTGTTCGACGAGCCGCTGTCGAATCTCGACGCAGCACTTCGCGTCGCCACCCGCATCGAGATCGCCAAGCTCAAGGAATCGATGCCGAACACGACGATGATCTACGTCACGCACGACCAGGTCGAGGCGATGACGCTGGCGGACCGCATCGTGGTGCTGAAGGACGGCCGGATCGAGCAGGTCGGCACGCCGATGGAACTCTACAAGCGCCCCGGTAACCTGTTCGTCGCCCAGTTCATCGGCTCGCCGGCGATGAACATCCTGCCGGCCAAGATCGACAAGGCCGGCAACCCGACCGTGGTCAGCCATGTCGGCGGCCGCAAGGCCACGGTGCCGATCGCGACGCCGGCCTCGGCCAATGGCGCGGCGGTGAGCTTCGGCGTGCGGCCGGAGGATCTCGCGATCGCGACCGGCGCGGACTATCTGTTCGAAGGCAAGGTCGACTATATCGAGCAGCTCGGCGAGGTTCAGCTCGTCTATGTCGATATCGGCCGCACCGACCTGCCGCTGGTGGCCAAGCTGCCGGGCAATGTTGAGGTCAAGCGTGGCGAGACGTTGCGGCTCAACGCCAACGGCGGCGATCTGCACATCTTCGACGCCGACGGCCATTCCTTCACGCTGCATCACGAGGAAGCGAAGGCGGCCTGAGGCTTGGAGCGGTCCAGCATTCGATAGAAGCTGAAGCCTATGCGGAAAAGAAAAACGGCGGGCCAAGACCCGCCGTTTTCTGTTCTTGCGTCGTCTCTTTGTTTTACGCAACTCCGAACGGAAAAGCGTTCAGACTTTCCTGGAATTGCTACCGCTGTTAGCGGCCGAAGAGGTTGTGGTCGCTGCCCTGAGCGGCCGGCTTGTGAACGTCGTTCGACGAGTTCAACAGCTTGTAGGCCGTCGAGTCGGTATTGATCGACGACGTGCGCGTGGTGTCCACGGCGGGAGCCGGCTGGTTGCCGCCGACGTTGCCGGTATGGCCACTCTCCGCGGCAAAAGCAGCGCCGGAAACGGCCAACAGAGCGGCCGTGGCAAGGATGATCTTCTTCATTTCAGTGCTCCTGAATCTTGCGATCCGACCGATGCGGCGGGCGAGCCCGCCGCCGGTTCAAGGTCGGCTGTTAGTTGTTGCCGAAAAGGTTGTGGTCGGCGCCCGTCGCGGCAGGCTGCTGGGTGGCCGGCGCGGACTTGTGAACCGAAGCCGTGTAGGACGAGTCGACCTGAGCGGACGCCTGATTGGCTTCGTTCGGGTTGTAATGGTCGCTACCAGCGAAGGCGCTGCCGGAAATTGCCAGAAGGGCTGCGGCAGTGAGAACAATCTTTTTCATTTTTGCTACTCCAGTATCATTATTCAGTCCGTCTAGCGGCGTGTCTTGGGAATGAAATCGCGTCGTTCGGACAATGCTGATTTGGGTGAGCCGGCTCCCGGATTCCAATCACGAAGTTTTTCCGTCTGGACCACGAATCCGCCTCTTGAAGTTTTCATAAGCATGCCTATGACTTTATTTTTATGCATATTAATCAACGTGTTATGTGAATTCTTCAGTTGGCTCACCAAATGTGTCGGAGCCCCGACGTTCACACCGTCCTGCACGCACCGTCAACAGAAACGAACCGTTCAGTTCGATTTTAGAACCTCCTAATAGTCACTTTTCGATACTGTTAACCATCCTGCCCCTGTTCCGAAGGCCGATTCGGTTCGCTCCGGAACCGCATTCAGACTGAAAGCCAAGGGGCGTTCGTGCCGGAAGGAGTCGCACCCGCCTCCTTGCCGGCGCTGGAAATCGAGGCCTGAACCCGCCGGTTAACGTTCAAAATGGTCGTCATGGTGCCAACTTGCCTTGCCTTGCCAAGCATGAGCCGAGTGTTTACAGCCGTTCTCCAGGGGTCAGGGCAATGATGCGACCGGCACAGCCGCCGGCTTGCAGAGCGGGGTCAGGAACATGCCTCTTTCCGAGGTCTATGCTGTCGCGAGCAAGGACATCGTCTTCGAATCCTTCGACGGCGAAGCCGTCGTGCTCGACCTCTCCAACGGCAAGTATTTCGGCTTCTCCGATTCCGGCAGCAAGGTGTGGCAAGCGCTGTCCTCGGGCGTCGGCACCGAGGCGCTGATCCGATCGGCCGCGGGCGCCGAAATGGTGAGCGCCGAAGCACTCGAGACATTCATCGCGCAGCTGGTCGAGCTTGGGCTGCTGGCTCCCTCCAGCGCAACGCCGCTGCCCTCTTCCGACGATTTGCCGGCGGCGCTGGCGGCGGCAAGCGAGCCGCTCAATGTCAGCGTCCATGACGATCTTGCCGACCTCATCACCGTCGACCCGATCCACGAGGTCGAGGAACCGCTCGGCTGGCCGGCCGTCAAGCAGGTTTCCTGAGCGGTCGGCGGCGGACGAGGTCAGGCTGGAACAGACCATGCCGCGCGTGACGCTCGAGACCCTGCCCGACTACGCCCGCTTTCTCATCGCCGCCGCCGAAGGCGCTGCCGCGCAGTTTCCAGTCCGGCGAACCGTCCGCCTGCCCGGGCTGGAATTGATCGCGCATCTCGATCCCGGCGCGTTCGCGGATGCCCTTGGCCACGCGTTCCTGGAAACCGACGGCGATTCGCTGAGCTCCCGCCAATGCCGCATCTTCATCGGCCATCCGGGCGTCGGCGGCATGCCGGTGCCGGCAAGCTGGGGCGATGCGCATTTCACCGAACATGGCTTTGCCCAGAAACTCGCCGAGGTCGGGCTGCGCGGCCATCATTACCACGATCTGGATTTCTGGCAGGTCTACGATCCCGACCGACGGGTCGGCGTCCAGTTGATGCGGTCCGCCGACGCGTTTCCGCCCTGGGAACAGGGGGCGCCGTTGCGCGCCTTCCTGCACTGGGAATACGCCGCCCGCGGCATGCGTCTTGCCCATGCCGGCACGCTGGGCCTCGACGGCAGGGGCGTGCTGCTGGCCGGCGCCGGGGGTGCGGGAAAATCCGGAACCGTCGTTGCCGGCCTGCTCAACGGACTGGACAGCGTCGGCGACGACTATGTGCTCATCGACCTCGAGAGCGGCGTGACCGCGCGACCACTATTCTCAATCCTGAAACAGGACCCGCAGGGTTTTGTCCGGCTCGGGCTGGAAAGGCGGCTGGGCACCGACCGCCCGATCAACTGGCAGGGCAAGCATGCCTTTCACATTAACGAGATCGCGCCTCGACCAATGCGTGCAACCCTGGACATTTTTGCGTTGATGGTGCCACATATCGGTGGCGGCGAGACAAGCTCGATCGTGCCGATGTCGCGTAAGGATGCAGTGATCGCGCTGGCGTCGTCGGGCATCGCGCAGATGCCTGGCGAGCGGGAAAGCGGCTTTCGCTTCTTCAGCGATCTCACGCGCTTGCTGCCATGCTACCGGCTTCTCCTCGGGACGCATCCGGAGGAGATCGCCGGTACGATTGCGGATTTCCTAGCGCGGGCGCCCGATGAAGCTGAGCGTGATCATGCCGGTCTATAATCGCGAGCGCTTCGTCGTCCCGGCCCTGCGATCGCTGCTGCGGCAGCGCGATGGCGCCGATCTCGACATCATCGTCATCGACGACGGCTCGACGGACGGATCGGTCGAGGCGGTTCGCGCCATGATGGACAAGGACACCTGCATCCGCCTGTTCCGGCAAGCTCATATAGGGGTTGCCGGAGCCCGCAATGCCGGGCTGCGGCAATTGCCGGCGGATGCCGGCTTCGTGTCCTTCCTCGATTCCGACGATATTTCGCTCGCCAACCGGTTCAAGGCCGACCTCGACCATTTCGAAACGCATCCCGGCCTCGATCTGACCTACTCGCTGATGACGGTGGTCGACCGGATCGACGACGAGACGTTGGAGCCGGCCGCGAACAGCCGTATCATGACGCTTCGCGGGCTCTCCTTGAGCACCGCCCTGTTCAGCCGGGCGCTTGTCGATCGCATCGGCTGGTTCGACGAGGAGTTCGAATTGTCCGAGGACACAGACTATCTGCTGCGCGTCTTCGAAACGGGCCCCCGTTTCGAGCTTCTGGACAGCGTCGCGGTCTACTACCGGCGCCATGCGGGGAACGCCACCAGGGAGAATAACCGCAGGCTGCGCGACCATCTGCGGGCGATGCACAAATCGATGCGGCGGCGCAGGGCGGACCCTTCGCTGCGCGAGGCTCCGGGAATTTTCGAGTTCAAGAGCCCGCCTGACTGGCAGGTCATGTGATGAGCGCCGGGGGGCGGGACCAAACAAGACAGCCGGGGAGCCACGAATGAGGCTCTCCGTGATCATGCCGGTCCACAATCGCGAGACTTATGTAGGCGCAGCACTTCGCTCGCTGCTCAGGCAGCGCGACGCCGCCGATCTCGATATCATCGTCATCGATGACGGCTCGACCGACGGTTCGGCCGATGCGGTGCGCACGATGATGGACGAAGCACCTCACATCCGGCTGTTCCAGCAGGAAAACATGGGCGTGACCCGGGCGCGCAACAGCGGGCTCGGGCGGCTCAAGCCGGAAACGGAACTGGTGTCCTTTCTCGATTCGGACGACATCTCGCCGGCCGGGCGCTTCGCGACGGATCTCGATTTTTTTAGACGGGATCCCTCGCTCGAGCTCACCTATTCCAGGATGATGCTGGTCGACCGGATCGACGACGAGACGCTCGAGCCAACCCGCGACAGCAACACGATCAGCGTTCGCGGCATCCATCTCTCTGCCGCGATCTTCTCGCGTGGCCTGGTCGACCGGATCGGCGGTTTCGACGAGGACTTCGTCCAGGCCGAGGATACGGACTTCCTGTTGCGCAGCTTCGAGGCCGGCCCCCGATACGCGCTGCCGGACACGCTGGCGCTTTATTACCGTCGGCATGCCGGCAACATGACGAAGCAGGATGACGTGCAGTCGCGCGAGTTCATGCGCGCCATCTACAAATCGATGAAGCGCCGCAGGGCCGACCCGTCGCTCAAGCCCATCGAAGGCATCTTCGAACTGAAGAAACTCGCGGACTGGCGGTTCATGTGATGAGCGCATACAGCGTCGTCATTCCGGCCTACAACGCCAGCGCCACGCTCGCCGAGACGCTGCGATCGGTGGCGGCGCAGACGCTGCGGCCCGAACTGGTCGTGGTGGTCGATGACGGCTCGACCGACGATCTTGCCGCGGCGAGCGGCGGTATCGACCTGCCGCTCAGGCTTTTGCGCCAGGACAATGCCGGGCCGGGCAGCGCGACCACCCGCGGCATCGCCGCGCTGTCGACGCCCTTCATCGCCACGCTCGACGCCGACGACCTTTGGCTGCCCGGAAAGATCGCCGCGCAGCTTGCCCATCTCGAACGGCTTCCCGGGACATCCGGGGTCTTCACGCATATGCGCAGTTTCCGCGACGGAGAGCCCGATGCGATGGCCCCGACCGCAACGCCCGGCTGGTCGCGCTCGACGATGCTGATGCGCCGGGCGGCCGTGGAGAGCGTCGGCCCGATGGTCGACCCGCCGGGCGGCCGTGGCGAGATGATCGACTGGATCGCCCGCGCGCGGGAAAGCGGTTTTGTCCTCGACATGATGCCTGACGTGCTGGCGCTGCGGCGCATCCGGCCGGGCAGCCTGTCCTACGGGCGCGACACGGCGCGCGACCGCGGCTACCTGGAAGTGGCACGGCTCGCCATGCTGCGGCGGGCGCAAAGCAAGGCCGGCTCCAGCTGATGGCCAGGATCCGTCGCATCGGCAGGCGTTTTCCCGACTATGGCTGGTCCTGGCCGACCGGCTCGCTCGACCAGTTGCTCAAGGCCGCACTTCTGCCCGACGAAGAGGCGGCGCGCCTTTGCGCCGAAGGCTGGCTGGACGAGAACGACATCGACCATGTCTCCTTCCGGGAACACCGCCTGCTTGCCGCGATTTCCGATCGGTTCGGACGCAAGCTTGCCGGCCACGCCGCCTATCCGCGCCTGGTCGGCCTGCAGAAGATGCTGTGGACCAAGTCGCGCATGGCCATGCGCGAGGCCGAGCCGGCATTGAAGGCGATGGTCGATGCCGGTTGCACGGTGATGTTGATCAAGGGCGCCAGCCGCATCGCGCTCGACGCCGCCGCGCAACGCGGGCGCGTGGCGCATGACATCGACATACTGGTGCGGCCGCACGATATGCAGCCGGCTTTCGATGTGCTGCGCGACCGCGGCTGGCAGATCGCCACCGGTGTTTCCCCGCAATATCTGCGCACAAGGCTGGCATCGCTGCGCTCGATGAATTTCTTCAAGGGCAATTACGGCGACATCGACCTGCATCAGCTGGCCTATGACGGCTCGCAGCAGGACGCCGAAGACGACCTCGCGATCTGGCGCCGCGCGATTGCCGCCAAATTCAGCGATGTCGGCGTGGTCGTGCCCTCGCCCGCCGACCGCATCGCGCTCGCCATCGCGCATGGCGGCCTCGACGCGCATACGCATAGCGACTGGCTGGTCGACTGCACTGTCGCCATCGAAGGCGGTGATGTCGACTGGGCCATATTCCTCGATATCGTCGCCAGGCGCGGCCTCGCCGTCGCCGCGGCGGTGGCGCTTTCCTACCTTGCGCTGGAGATCGGCATCGCGGTGCCGGAGGCTGTCCTGGCCAAGGTGGTGGACATGGCAGACCGGCGCGGCGCGGCGCGCCTGTCGTCCGTCCTGCAGGCCAAGCCGCGCACCGATTTCGGCGCGCTGACCTGGCTGTCGCGGGGATTTGCAAAGCAGCTGCGCCTGCAGCGCAAGAAAGGCCGACTGAAGCAGACCGAGCCGGACATCGTGTGGCGCGGCAAGTCGATGGCGGCGAACGCAGCCGGGAGGCCCGCGCCGTTCATGCTTTCCCAGCCGCTGGATGAGCCGCAGGGCGACGTCAGCGAGATGATGCTCGATCTCATCGTGCGCATCGTCGTTCCGCCGGTCAGGCGTCGCATCGAGATGGAGATCAATGCGGGCGACCGGCACGTGGCCCGGCTGCGCTCGATGGCGATCAGCCGCTCCGGCGGCGAGCGGATGCTGCGCTTCCGCGGCAAGGTGAAGCTCGACCGGGCGGGGCGGACCCTGGTGCTGGAGGCGCGGCCGTCACGGCAGTTTCGCGTCTGGGACAACGAGCAGGCCGTCGCCACCTATGGCGCGCTGCCCTTCCAGCTCGTTTCGGCAAAATTCTCGTCGAGCGGCTGATAGGGCTGTATCAAACGCCATAGCGTTCGGTGCGGATCGGCCCCGCCGGAACGCCGGCGCCGATCAGCGCATCGGCGGCGGCCGAGACGAACGCATTCGAGCCGCAGACATAGGCGAGCCTTGGCGCCTTCGGCAGGCGCTTGATGGCCTGCGCCATCATGCGGGCGTCGACGCGACGGGAATAATCGGACGGTCGCCTCGCCGGTTCGCGCGTCAGCGTCAGCACCAGATCGAACCCGTCGCGACGATCGTCGAGGCCGATCAGCTCGTCACGAAAAATCACCTCATCCCAGACCCGCGCCGAGAACACCAGCGCGACGGGCACCGCGTTGTTGCGCAGCGTGCGATGGCGCACCATCGCCATCAGCGGCACGACGCCCGATCCGCCGCCGACCAGAAGGATCGGCCCGCCGTCGCTCTCCTCCCAGATGAAATGGCCGCCCAGCGGGCCGCGCAGCTCGATCTCGTCGCCGACGGCCGCCACGTCGTGGAAGAAGGGCGAGACCTCGCCGTCGTCGAGCCGCTCGATCGCGAGCTCAACGCCGCCGCCTGTCTCCGGCGCCGAAGCGATGGAATAGGAACGGCGCGCCTGATAGCCGTCCGGCGCCGTCAACCTGATGTCGACATGCTGCCCGGCCAGATGGGCGAAGGGCCGCGACGGCTGGAACCAGAAGCTGGTGACGCGCGGCGTGCGCTTTTCGATGCGGGTGATCGTGGCTGCCTGCCAGGGCGATTGCGGCGACGGCTCGGCGGTCATCGACTGCTGCCCACGGATCGCCCCTCACGGGTCACTGGAATAGCGCTGCTCGCGCCAGGGGTCGCCATACATGTGATAGCCGCGCAGCTCCCAGAAGCCCGGCTCGTCGCGCTCGGTGAACTGCAGCCCGTTCACCCATTTGGCCGATTTCCAGAAATAGAGATGCGGCACCAGCAGCCGCGCCGGCCCGCCATGATCCGATGTGATCGGCTTGCCCTCGTAGAGCAGCGCCACCATCGCCTTGCCGGTGACGAGGTCCTTGGTCGGCACATTGGTGGAATAGCCGTCGAAGGACAGCGCCAGCGTGTAGGCGGTCGGCGGCTCGATGCCGGCGTCGGCGAGGATGTCGTCGATCATCACGCCTTGCCATGGCGTGTTGAACTTGGTCCAGGCCGTGACGCAATGGATGTCGCGCGTCATCTTGCTTTGCGGCAAGGCGTTGAATTCGGCCCAGTTCCATTTCTTGAGCGGTTTTGGCCCCTGCTTGAGTGTGAAGGACCAATCCTCGGTGCGCACCCGTGGGGTCGGCCCTGCCGAGAGCACGGGAAAACCCTGCTCCAGATACTGGCCGGGCGGAATCCGCGCGTCGGTGTCGGAAGGTGGACGCCGTCCGGAAAAGAAACCACGCGTGACCATCAAGACGCCTCCTGCACCGGCAGAAACGATCGGCGCAGTGTTCTCGAAGATATCGCCATGGGCAACAGGAATCTCGGCGACCCGTCGAATAGCGGCGGGTCGCCGTGCATTGTCAGCCGGCGGCGAAGGGCACCGCTACGAATATCTGCGCATCACCGCGATCGATCAGCAACAGCACCGACTTCTTGCCGGACTTGCCTGCTTCGGCGATCGCCTGGTTGGCCTGCCTGGCCGTCTTCACCGGCATCTGGTCGACGCCGACGATGACATCGCCGGGCTGGATGCCGGCGACCGAAGCCGCCTTGTCCGGATTGACCCGCTCGACCACCGCGCCGCGCTGGTTGTCGGCAAGATTGAGCTGGTCGCGGATATCGGGCGTGAGATCGGTCAGGCCGAGGCCGAGCGAGGGGACGCGCAGTCCCTGTCCGGCCGACGGGCTGCCGCCTTCATTGCCGTTCGACGCGGTCTTCTGATCGTCGCTGTTGCGGCCGACATCGGCGGAAATCTGCATCGCCTTGCCCTTGCGCCAGACATCGACGGTTTCCTTGGCGCCCGGCGACACGTCGGCGACGGCGCGCGACAGATCCTTCGGATCCTTGATCTCCTGGCCGCCGAAGCCGGTGATGACGTCGCCGGTTTCAATACCAGCCTTGGCCGCCGGCGACCCGTCGGTGACCTGGGAAACCAGCGCGCCGGCCGGATGATCGAGGCCGATGGCGCTGGCGACATCCGGGGTGACCGGCTGGATCTGCACGCCGAGATAGCCGTATTCGATGTCGCCGCCCTTCATCAGCTTGGCGACGACCTTCTCAGCCTGGTCCGAGGGGATGGCGAAGCCGACGCCGACGCTGCCGCCATTGGGCGAATAGATGGCGGTGTTGATGCCGATGACATTGCCGTTGACGTCGACCAGCGGGCCGCCGGAATTGCCGTGGTTGATCGGCGCGTCGATCTGGATGAAGTCGTCGAACGGCCCGCTATGCAGGTCACGGCCGCGCGCCGAGACGATGCCGGCGGTGACGGTGGTGCCGATGCCGAACGGATTGCCGATCGCCAGCACCTGGTCGCCGGTCATCAGCTTGTTGGAATCGCCCCATTTGACGGTCGGCAGAGGCTTGTCGGCCTTGATCTTGAGCACCGCCAGGTCGTTCTTGGCGTCGTGGCCGACGAGCTTGGCGGGAAGCTCGGTGCCGTCGTCGAGCGTCACCTTGATCGAGCTTGCGCCGTCGATAACGTGATTGTTGGTGACGATGGTGCCGTCCGCGCCGACGATGAAGCCGGAGCCAAGCGCCTCGGCGCGCTGCCCCTGCCGCTGCGGCGGCGCTTTCGGCATCGGCATGCCCTGGTCGCCGAAGAACTGCTGGAAGAACTGGTCGAAAGGCGCATTGCCGCCCATCGGCGAACCCTCGTCCTCGGGCTGCGCCTTCATCACCGAAGTGATGGTGACAACGGCCGGCTTGGTGACGGCAATGATCGGCGCGAAGGAGCCGTTCGGGGCCGTGATGCCGGCGACGGGCGTCTGCGTGGTCGCGGCCACGGTGCTGAGGCCGGCATTGCTCTGTGCGAAGGAAACGACGACGGGCGAAATGATCAGCGCGGCGCCCAACAGGGCGGCGACGCGATGTCTGCGAAGAATGCTTGAGGGTGACATGGTCGTTCTGTCCGGGCGAGCGTTGATCCGGCGTCGCGGGCGCTCCCACGGGATCGTCCGTCGACGTGCCGATGACCGGATTTGCCTGTCTCGCCGTGCATGGCAGCCGGCCGTCTCGACAGACAAGCATCTAGGACGCCTAATTGCCGTAATTAGGGTTTTGAGGCGACCTTACGAAGATTTAATTCAGAGCGCGCTTACGAAGCGTTCCCGCCGGCGCAGATAAGACGATGCAATTTCGCGCATCCTGGCGCGGTCGAAACTTGGGCCGTGGCCGCCATGGCCGATGCGGATCGGCAGGTCGAGCAGGCGTTGCATGGTGCGGCAATAAGCGGTGCGATCGGAATCTTCCAGATCGTCGATCAGCATGCCGTCATAGATGGCGTCGCCGGCGAAGAAGAGGCCGTCGGCCTCGTCGAAAAGCGCGATCGAGTCCGGCGAGTGTCCCGGCAGATGCAGCACGCGGAATTTCCGGTCGCCGAGATCGACGATATCGCCCTCGTCGAGCGCGCGGGTCAGCGGCGCGGGCGAGATGCGGTAGTCAGCCGCCTTCCAATCCGGCGCCGGCAATTTCGTGACGGCGCCGTCGAGATTGTGGAACATGTAGGCGTAAGTGACGGCGTCATCCATGCCGTCGAACCGCGCCGCGCTCATCTTCGGCCCCATGCGCAGCGGGAATTCGTGCAGCGAGCCGACATGGTCGAGATGGATGTGGGTGGCGACGACGATGAGCGGCTTGCCGGCCGGCGTGTCGATCTGCGGCGCCAGCGGACAGATGCCCATGCCGGTGTCGACCAGCAGGTCGGCGTCGCGGCCCTTCAGGTGCCACATGTTGGCGCGCACGAAATCATGCACGAAAGGCTCGGTCAGCATCGTCGTGCGTTCGTCGATAACCGCCTTGCCGAACCAGTCGCCCACCTCAAGCTCGGGCATCGCGCCGCCCGCCATCAGACGAACGGCTTCCCGACCTCGTATTTTTCCGGCACCAGCCGCTTCAGATAGGCCATGCCGGCTTCCGAAAGCTGGTTTGCGTCCGGCTGCATGAAATCGTCGGGCATGTGGCGCGTCTTGCCGGCCACCGCCTTCAGCGGCACTTTCTTCAACACCGTCTTCGACCCGTCATACTGGATCGCGACCGAGCCGCCGCCTTCGCCGGCGACGGCGACCGCGAAGGCGCCGGCGTCGAAGGCCTCCTTGGCGTCGACGGCGCTGATCGCGCCGACATAGCCGCGCGGCATGTAGCCCAATGCATCGACCCGCGCGCGCTTGCCCGGCAGCCCTTCGGCGAGTGCCCGTTCAAGCGCCGCCGGCAGGTCGCTGCCCGACAGCTTGACGTTGCCGTGCTGGTCGCGCTCGAGCTTCTCCGGCGGCACCAGGCTTTCGACCAGCGCCTTGCCGTCGGCGGTGCTGACGCCTTCCGAGACGGCGACGATGCAGCGCTTGTGGCGATCCAGCTTTTCGCGCACTTCGTCGATGAAGCGCTTCGCCGAGAAGGCGCGCTCCGGCACGTAGACCAGATGCGGGCCGCTGTCGGGATCGAGCTGCCAGGCGGCCGCGGCGGCGGTGAGGAAGCCGGCATGCCGGCCCATGACGATGCCGACATAGATGCCGGGCAAAGCGCGGAAATCGAGATCGACCGAGAGGAAGGCGCCGGCGACGAATTCGGCCGCCGAGATGAAGCCCGGCGTGTGGTCGTTCTCCTCGAGGTCGTTGTCGATGGTTTTCGGCGCATGCACGAAGGCGATCGAGCCGCCGGCGGCATCGGTCAGGATCTGCTGGGTGCCCGAGGTGTCGTTGCCGCCGATATAGATGAAGGCGTCGGCAGCGGCCTTTTTCAGGCCGTTGAGGATGACCTCGCAATAGGCGGCGTCCGGCTTGTCTCGGGTCGAGCCAAGGGCTGCGCTCGGCGTGCCGGCGATCAGCCGCAGCCGGTCCTCGGGGATGGCGGAGAGATCGACATAATTGCCGTCGCGGATGCCGCGCACGCCATGGATCGAGCCCAGCACCTTGGCGCCGGGATGACGCTTACGGATTTCCAGCGTGGCGCCGACGACCGTCTGGTTGATGACGGCGGTCGGGCCACCGCCCTGCGCGATGACGAAGGTTCCAGCCATGCTTTTTCTCTCCCTAGAGCATGATGCCGAAAAGTGTGAAGCGGTTTTCGGACGACATCATGCTCTAATTCTTTGATTTAGAGACGGATTCAGATTTCAGGTCTGAATGGACCTGAAATCATCCGGCTCGAGGCGAAGGTTTTCATGGCACCTTCGCCTGTCTTGCGGCATCGCGCAACGGAAGAGTGGGCCGGCTGAGCGATCAGACCACGACGACCGGGTTCTTCTTGGAAACGCGGCTGTAGAGGTCGATGATGTCCTGGTTGATCAGGCGCACGCAGCCCGACGACATCGCCTGGCCGATGCTCCACCATTCGGGCGAGCCGTGGATGCGGTAGCCGGTGTCCTTGCCGTTCTGGTAGATGTAGAGCGCCCGGGCGCCGAGCGGATTGGTGAGGCCGCCGGGCTGGCCGCCCTGCCATTTCACCAGTTCGGGCTTGCGCTGGATCATTTCCGGCGGCGGCGTCCACACCGGCCATTCGCGGCCGTACTGGATGTTGGCGCGGCCCGACCAGCGGAAGCCGTCCTTGCCGATGCCGACGCCGTAGCGGATGGCATCGCCGCCCGACTGGACCAGATAGAGCATGCGTTCCTGCAGATGGACGACGATGGTGCCGGGCGCCTCGCCGGTCTTGTCGACGACGATCTGGCGGCGGAACTGCGGCTTGACCTTCTGCCACGGCACCTCCGGCACCTGGAAGCCGCCATCGGTGAGCGAGGCGTACATGACGTCGGGACCGGTGATGTTCTTGTCGACGCTGATCGCCGGGCGCATCGGTGGCACGGAACCGGTGACGGTGTTGTCGAGCTGCATTTGCGGCAGGTCGAGCGTGTCGGTGGTGCTGCAGCCGGCCATGCCAAGCAGCGCCATGGCGCCGGCGCCGGACAATACGGCGCGGCGGGAAAGCTGAATTTCAGTATCGATTGCGGCGCCGTTTGAAGGCGGCGTCAGACGTTGCGGCAACTCGCGCATGCACCAAACCCTACGCTGCCGGCGGGAAGCACGGTCCGGCCGGATCGCAGGCATTTTCGCCACTCATGGTTGAAAAAGGGTGAAAGACCGGAAGCGAGGCTTAACCCTAACGGATCGTTGCGGCAATCAATGGACCTGCGGCCCAGGCGTCGAAGATTTTTCCAACGGCCTCTTTACATTCCCGACGACCCCAGGATTTATCCTTTTCTTTGCGCTCAAGGAGCAGGGAAATGTCCTTCGAAAACTGGGCTGCCTTCGCCGCCGCCTCTTCCATCCTTCTCGTCATTCCAGGCCCAACGATCCTGCTGGTCGTCTCCTACGCGCTGGGACAGGGCTGGCGCACCGCACTGCCGATGGCGGC
Source organism: Mesorhizobium sp. BH1-1-5 (assembly GCF_020165615.1). Taxonomy (NCBI): domain Bacteria; kingdom Pseudomonadati; phylum Pseudomonadota; class Alphaproteobacteria; order Hyphomicrobiales; family Phyllobacteriaceae; genus Mesorhizobium; species Mesorhizobium sp. BH1-1-5. The sequence continues at coordinate 67,144 of NZ_JAIUIM010000021.1, read as the reverse complement.
GGGCGTCGCGCTGGGCGACTTCACCGCCATGACGCTGTCGATGCTCGGCATCGGCGCGCTGCTCGCGGCGTCGGCCACGGTGTTCACCGTGCTAAAGGTGATCGGCGCCGGCTACCTCATCTATCTGGGTATAAAGCTGTTTCGCGCCGGCGGCGCGCTGAAGGCCGAACCGCGCACCGACGCGGTCTCGGCGGCTAGGATGATGGCGCATGCCTGGCTGGTGACGGCGCTCAACCCGAAGAGCATCACCTTCTTCGTCGCCTTCCTGCCGCAGTTCCTGGACCGGCACGCCGATTTCTGGACGCAGATGCTGATCTTCGAGACGACCTTCCTGACCTTGGCTTTCGCCAACGCGTTCGGCTACGCGCTGATTGCGTCCAGGGCCCGCGCGATCGTGCGCAACCCGAAGGCGATCCGCATCTTCAACCGCACCGGCGGCACGCTGCTGGTCGGCGCCGGCATCGCCACGGTGGCGATGCGGTCGGGGAACTGACATCGTCCCGCGCAAATGGTGAGGCTGGTCAGCCTCACCATTTTACACTGACGCCGAGATTGCCTTCCAGCACGCGCCGCTTGTCGCCGCCAAGGTTGGTGCTGTAGTCGGCAGTGGCGAAGACGCTGACCTTGTCGGTCATCTTGGCGACCACACCGCCGCCGAATTCGAAGGACGTTGACCGGCTTTCGGTCGAGATGTCGGTGCCCTCGAAATCGACGCGGTCGGTGCCGCCGAAATCGCGCCAGAGATTGGCCTTGAGATAAGGCTGCAGCGGCATCCCGTTGAGGACCGTCTCGCCTTGCAGCCTCAGTCCGATCCTGCCGGTGACGTTGTCGTCGGAATCGAACGATACCGAGGAGAACCGGTCCTTGGCATCGTCGAGCGACAGATGCTGCCAGACCAGTTGCGCCTGCGGCTCCAGCGTCCAGCCTTGTCCGAGCGCGACCGGATAGCCGCCTTCTAGCGATGCGGTGATCCCGGTTCCGCCGACATCGATGCCGATGTCGCGTGACGATGAGGCCGAGCCGCCGAAGAAGGTCGCCATCAGCACACCGTCCAGGTACCAGCCGGCCTTGCCTAGCCGTGTCCAGTAACCGCCGACGCTGGTGCCGGTAACATCGAGGCTGCCGACAGCGAGCCCATCCTGAGCCAGCGCCTGGCCACGCAGGTCGCCGTTCATGCTGCCATAGGCAAGGAACAGGCCGGCGCGGTCGACCGAGCCGGAGGCGGTTTCACGGCCGATGAGGTCGAAGCCGGCCTGAAGACCGAACAAGGTGCCGCCGAAGGAGGGCGAGACCGTTCCCGACCAGCCCATCTTGGCGTCCTGGCCGAAGATACGGCCCCAGACCGGCTGCAAATCGGCGTCTGACGACAACAGGCTCTGCTCGCCGCGGCGTTCGTGGAAGGTGCCGAGCGTCGCCATCGTCAGGTGTTCCGCGACCGGCGGCACGGCCGAATAGACCGGCACCTCGACTCGATAGAGCAGGATTTCCTGACCCGGCGCCGGCGTCGGCAGATCGGGTACGGCGGTCGGCACCGGGGGCGGCGGCGGCGGCGGATCAGCCGGCGGCGCCTCGGACGGAGCCGGCGGCGCCTCGGGTTCCGGATCGCTGACCTGCACAGGCTGCGTCGGATCGACCGGCGGATTGTTGATATCGCCATCGGTCGGCACCGGCACCGGCGGCAATTCGGACGGTGGCGGCGGCGCTTCGGTTTCCGGCGGCACGGGTTCCAGTGCAGGCGTGGGTTCGGACGCGGACGGAGCCGCGGCCGGCGATGTCGGCGTGATCAGTGCCGAGCGCAGGTACCAGTTCTCCGCACTGCCGGCGCCGGCGCCACCCTTGAATAGGTAGTATTCGAAGGCGCCGGCCGCGACCGGCGCATCGAGCGCGAAGGCGCTGGCGGTCGATGTGGCGCCGTTGACCGCCTGCACGACCATGATGCCGTCGGCCGTGGTCTCGGCACCGGCGCCGCCGTCATTGATCACCGCGATGCCGGTTGAGCCTGAGGCCGTGCCGCCGGACAGGACCAGCCTGTCGGAAGCGGAGGAATCATCGCCCAGCTCGGTCTGAAGGAGCAGCAGACCACCGAGCCCGGTATAGTTGCCGTTGATGGTCAGGCGATCGGTAGCGCCGGTGCTGCCATTGGTCAGGTCGATGCGGCCGGCATTGAAGACCTCGGCCAGTTGGCCGGATGTAAAGGCCTGGATCGAAGCGTTGAAGCCACCGCCATAAAGCGTGCTTGCCTGGTCGACGTTCAGCCTGCCGGTGCCCGTGCCGGAATCGCCGAGCGCGAGATTGCCGTCCAGCGTCAATTCGGTGTCGTTGGTGGCGTTGATTGTCTCCCAGTTCTGGACCCTGGCGATGCCGTCGAGCTTTACGTTGTCGAAGGTGAGCGTGTCGGTACCGAGGCCACCGTTGAGCGCGTCGGCGCCGCCGAGATTGGCCTTGGTGAGGTTGCTGAGCTTGGCGGTGTCGTTGTCGGCGCCGAGATCGACGCTGCCGTAGATGATGCCGCCGCCGTCCCAGACGAAATTGTCGGAGCCAAAACTCATCAGCACGTCGCCGCCGACGGTGCCGCCGGTGACCGTGACACTGTCGTCGCCGCCGCTGACGCTGATGTTGCCGCCGATGGTGCCGCCGGAGAGAATGATCGTGTCCTGGTCGAAACCGGTGACGAGGTTGCGGTCGATGATGCCGCCCGACATGTTGAAATAGTTCTTGTCGAGCTTCATGTTGACCCGACCGATGCGGCCGCCGGTCATCACGGCACGATCGCCATCGTCGAAGAAATCGACGATGCGCCCGCCGCTCATGGTGAAGGTGTCGAGCCCGTCGCCCTGGTTGAGCGAGCCGATCTGGCCGCCGCTCATGTTGAAATCGTCGATGCCGGCGCCCTGCTGGACATTGCCGGTGACGGTGCCGGACTGGATGTCGACACGGTCGGCACCAGGGCCGAAAGTGACATTGCCGCTGATCTGGCCGGTGCCGCCGGCCGGGAAGGTCAGCGTGTTGTCGCCGCCGGTATCGGTAAGGCTGCCGCCCGAATCGCCACTGTCGCAAACGAAAGTGTCGTTGCCGGGGGTGGGAGCAAATACGCATGCCGCGAAGGCTTCGGAGCCGGGTAGAAACGTCAGTGCAGTCGAGGCGAAGAGGCCAATCATCCAAGGATGATCCAGGCCCCTCATCTGTCGATCAGCATTTGCTGATATAATTTTATCTTCCGAGAATAGTCTCGGGAGAGAATTTCCAAAGCGCCGCATCGCGTCCTCGCAATTCGCGATTTAAGCCGCCCCGTCCCTGCCGCAATGAAGACATAATTCGTCTCGGTTTTCAAAGCCTATTCTGTGTCCTATGGTTGATGAACTGCGATATCGGGCGGATAGACCTGAGTATTGATTGATCCAGGCGGCCGTTGGCACGCTCCGCGCCGATGCTTTAGGATCGCGCTCCGAACAACAAATTCACTATCGTCGAAGGACACCCAATGGCGCTGAAGGACGCATTCGGCCTGACTTATTCGGGCGCGACCGAAGCCGGGTTTTCGTCCTACGCCCGCGCCGTGCATGAATTGCAATGCTTCATCGGCGACCCGGTCCGCTCCATCGACCGCGCCATTGCCGACGACCCGGCCTTCGTCATGGCGCATGTCTTCAAGGGCTACCTGTTCGGCCTTGCCACCGAGCGGGACGCGATGGCCGTCGTGCAATCCTGTCATACGGCGGCGCAGTCGCTTGCCGGCACCACGCGCGAGCAGGCGCATGTCGCGGCGCTCGGCCATCTCGCCGAAGGGCGATGGCATGAGGCCGCACGCATCCTCGAGGACATCACGATCGACAGTCCGCACGATGCGCTGGCGTTGCAGGTCGGGCACCAGATCGATTTCTTCACCGGCAATGCCCGCATGCTGCGCGACCGCATCGGCCGGGCGCTGCCGGCTTGGCAGAAAGGCATGCCGGGCTACCACGCCATTCTCGGCATGCAGGCCTTCGGGCTGGAAGAAATGGGCGATTACGCCCGTGCCGAATCCCTGGGCCGGCAGGCCGTCGAGATCGAACCGCGCGACGGTTGGGCGCAGCATGCGGTCGCGCATGTCATGGAAATGCAAAGCCGGCAAAGAGACGGCATCGCCTGGATGCGCGCCAATCCGGATGCATGGACGAAGGAGAGCTTCCTCCAGATTCACAATTGGTGGCATCTGGCGCTGTTCCACTATGACCTCGGCGAGACGAGCGAGGTGCTCCGGCTCTATGACGGGCCGATCTATGGCGACCGCTCGACACTGGCGCTCAACATGGTCGATGCCTCGGCGATCCTGTGGCGCCTCACTCTCGGCTGCGTCGATGTCAGCGACCGCTGGGCGACACTTGCCGCCAACTGGATGCCGAAAGCCGCCGCCGGCAATTATGCCTTCAACGACGCGCATGCGATGATGGCCTTTGTCGGCGCGGGGCTGGAGGCGCCGGCGCAGACGCTGCTCGAGGCGCAGCGCGAGGCGATGCGCGGCAGCGACGACAATGCCGCCTTCACGCGCGATGTCGGGCATCCGCTGACGCTTGCGATCAAGGCGTTTGGCGAGGGCAATCACCACGAGGCCGCGCGACTGATCCGGCCGATCCGCTCGATCGCGCACCGCTTCGGCGGCAGCCATGCGCAGCGCGACGTGATCGACCTGACGCTGATCGAGGCCGCGTTGCGCGCCGGCGAGACGGCGCTGGCGCGGGCGTTGACCGCCGAACGGCAACTCGCCCGGCCCGATAGCCCGCTGTCGGCGCTGTTCTCGCGGCGCGCAGCCGATTTGTCTGAGAATTGACCCGAAGCGGATCTTGTCTTAAAAGCTGGCCGAGCCAGATTTTTTCGAGACCCGAAAAAATTAATGGCAATGGGAGGAAATCATGTATCTCGGCCTCGACCTGGGCACATCGGGCGTCAAGGCGCTGCTGATTGACGATGGCCAGAAGGTCATCGGCTCCGGCCACGGATCGCTCGACGTCTCGCGGCCGCATCCCGGCTGGTCGGAACAGGATCCGGCGTATTGGATCGAAGCCTGCGAGGCGGCGGTTGCCGAGCTCAAGGCTTCGCATCCGAAGGAACTCGCGGCGGTCAAGGGCATCGGCCTGTCCGGCCAGATGCATGGCGCCACGCTGCTCGATGCCTCGGACAAGGTGCTGCGCCCGTGCATCCTGTGGAACGACACGCGCAGCCATGTCGAAGCGGCTGCGCTCGACGCCGATCCGCGCTTCCGCAAGCTCACCGGCAACATCGTCTTCCCGGGCTTCACCGCCCCGAAGCTTGCCTGGGTGAAAGAACACGAAGCCGGGATCTTCGCCGCCGTCGCCAAGGTGCTGCTCCCCAAGGATTACCTGCGGCTCTGGCTGACTGGCGAGCACATTTCCGAAATGTCGGATTCGGCAGGTACCGCATGGCTCGATGTCGGCAAGCGGCGCTGGTCGCCGGAACTGCTGGCGGCGACCTCGCTCGACGAGAAGCACATGCCGTCGCTGGTCGAAGGCACCGCGAAGGCCGGCGGATTGCGCGGCGAGCTCGCGGCGAAATGGGGCATCGCGGCGGGTATCCCGATTGCCGGCGGCGCCGGCGACAACGCGGCCTCGGCCTGCGGCATGGGCACGGTCGGCGCCGGGCACGCCTTCGTCTCGCTTGGGACGTCGGGCGTGCTGTTCGCGGCCAACGCCTCTTACCTGCCCAATCCGGAAAGCGCGGTACATACTTTCTGCCATGCGCTGCCCGACACCTGGCATCAGATGGGCGTGATCCTGTCGGCCACCGATTCGCTCAACTGGCTGTCGGAAATCACCGGTAAGAGCGCCGGCGACCTGACCGGCGAGCTCGGCGATGCGCTGAGGGCGCCGACGGGCGTCACCTTCCTGCCCTATCTTTCGGGCGAGCGGACGCCACACAATGACTCCGCCATTCGCGGCTCCTTCACCGGGCTGGCGCATGAATCGAGCCGGGCCGTGCTGACGCAGGCGGTGCTGGAGGGCGTCGCCTTCGCTTTCCGCGACAGTCTCGAGGCGCTGAAGAAGGCCGGCACGACGCTGAACCGGGTGACCGCGATCGGCGGCGGCTCGCGCTCGCGCTACTGGCTGAAGGCAATCGCCACCGCGCTGCAGATGCCGGTCGATATTCCCGCCGACGGCGATTTCGGCGCCGCGTTCGGGGCGGCAAGGCTTGGGTTGATCGCCGCGACCGGCGCCGATCCGCTTGCCGTCTGCACCGCGCCGGCGACGGATGCGACGGTTGAGCCGGATGCCGGGCTTGGTGGGACTTATGCCGATGCCTATCAAAGGTATCGTGCGCTTTATCCGGCGATCCGGGCTGTGACTGCGTGAGTATGCGCGGGGCCCCCCTCTCTGCCCTGCCGGGCATCTCCCCCTCAAAGGGGGAGATTGGCAGTTGGGGCGCTGGCTCTTTTCTTTCGGCGTCGGTGGTTGGCGAAGGTCCGCGTGACGATCGATCTCCCCCCTTGAGGGGGAGATGGCCGGCAGGCCAGAGAGGGGGGCCTCGCGCCTCCCTTACCCAGCAACCCTCACTGCGCCGGCACCTTGTCGAGGAAGCCCGTGACGCTCTTCAGGCGGCCATCCTCGATAACGCCGATGTCGGTGCCCTCGATGACGGACTCGACACCTTCGGGTCCGAGGTTCCACGAGAAACGGATCTTGTCGGCGAAGCCGTCCGGCTCACCCTTCAGCGAGAAGCGGAAGCCGGCGAAACGCTGCTGGACGCCTTCGATAAGTGCTGCGACGCCGGCATGGCCGTCGCCCTGCATGACCGGGTCGCGATAGCTGACGTCGCTGGTAAAGGCCGCTTCGAGCAGGGACTTGCGGCGAGCCGCATCGCTCTCGTTCCAGGCGGCGATGTAGTTGCGGGCGATGGTGTTGAGGTCGGTCATTGTCATGTTCCTTCGTTGGATCGTTTCGACATGACCGTTTTGATCGCGCAAAAGAGCGAAACCAATTACGCCTGAGGTAATCGGGCGAATGCACTCGGAGAGGAAGGAAACCATGAGCAGCGGATTTTTCGGCGACATCAAGACGATCAAATATGAGGGGCCGGATTCGACCAATCCGCTGGCCTACCGCTTCTACAACCCGGACGAGGTCGTGGCCGGCAAGCGGTTGGAAGACCATCTGCGCTTCGCCGTCGCCTATTGGCATTCCTTCGCATGGCCGGGCGGCGACCCGTTCGGCGGCCAGACCTTCGATCGGCCGTGGTTCGCCAAGCCGGGCGGCGTCGACACGATGGAACTGGCCAGGCTCAAGGCCGACGTCGCCTTCGAGATGTTCTCGCTGCTCGGCGCGCCCTATTTCTGCTTCCACGACGCCGATGTGCGTCCGGAGGGCAAGGATTTCTCGGAGAGCGCCGCGCGCCTCGACGAGATCACCGACTATTTCGCCGACAAGATGAAAAAGACCGGCGTCAAGCTGCTCTGGGGAACAGCGAACCTGTTCTCGCACCGCCGCTTCATGTCGGGCGCCGCAACCAATCCCGATCCGGACGTGTTCGCCTATGCGGCGGCGACAGTGAAGAAGTGCATCGACGTCACCAAGAAGCTGAAGGGCGAGAATTATGTGCTGTGGGGCGGGCGCGAGGGCTACGAGACGCTGCTCAACACCGACCTCGCCCGCGAGCAGGAGCAGGCCGGCCGCTTCCTCAACCTCGTCGTCGACTACAAGCACAGAATAGGCTTCAAGGGCACGATCCTGATCGAGCCGAAGCCACAGGAGCCGACCAAGCATCAGTACGACTATGACGTCGCCACGGTGTACGGCTTCCTCAAGCGCTTCGGGCTGGAGAACGAAGTAAAACTTAACATCGAGCAGGGCCACGCGATCCTGGCCGGCCATTCCTTCGAGCACGAGTTGGCCCTGGCCAACGCGCTGGGCGTCTTCGGTTCGATCGACATGAACCGCAACGACTATCAGTCGGGCTGGGACACCGACCAGTTCCCCAACAACGTGCCGGAAATGGCGCTGGCCTATTACCAGGTCCTGCAGGGCGGTGGCTTCAAGACCGGCGGCACCAATTTCGACGCCAAGCTCAGGCGCCAGTCACTCGACCCGGACGATCTCCTGATCGGCCATATCGGCGGCATGGACGCCTGCGCTCGCGGCCTGAAGGCCGCGGCCAAGATGATCGAGGACAAGGCGCTGTCCGGTCCGCTCGCCGAACGCTATGCCGGCTGGAACACGGCCGAAGGCAAGGCGATGCTGTCGGGCAAGCGCTCGCTGGAGGAGATCGCCGAGCGCGTGGTCAAGAAGAAGATCGAGCCGCAGCCGCGTTCCGGCCGCCAGGAGTTGCTGGAAAACATCGTAAACCGCTACGTTTAGAGCGGGTCCGGCCCTGCATTCGCCGCGCGTGGCCGCATAGCCACCGCGGCCCGCCTCTGCTGGTCGGCGTTGCGCAGGTGAGCCGAGACGATGATGGAAGCAAGCGAGAATCGGCTTGCCGCAGATCAACCTTGGCTGACAAAACTTTGCCCCGCGATGCCCCTCAATGACCTCGTTCTTGCCTTCAAACAGCCGTCACGGAACTCGTATAAACGAGGCTCCTGTGGCGGGTGAAGAAGAAGGAGGCGAACCGATATGCAGCACGAACGCGAAATCGACGCCCTGCTCTCGTCCGGCGAAGCCGGATCGATCATCGACCGGCTGATGGCGTTGCCGCGGCCGACCGACGACGTGAAGACCGAATGGGACCGCGCCGTCAGCAACCGCTTTGAAATCCGTCTGGCGAGACAGATGCGCTCGCAGATGGGCAGCGCCGGCGAGCGCAAGAGCGCAGCCTGACCCTACCCCCGGCGAAGCCTGACCGGCGCCTCGCCGAACGCTCTTGAAAATGCCCTGGAAAATGCCGCGGCGGACGAAAAGCCTGTCCGCCCGGCAATATCCGCCATGGCGATGCGCGTGTCGACCACCAGGCGACGGGCGGCGCTGAGGCGCAGCCTCAAATAGTAGGCGCCGGGCGTCTCGCCGATCGATTTGCGAAAAATGCTTTCCAGCGTCCTTGCCGTGACACCGGCGCGTTTTGCCACGGCGTCGATGGTGAGCGGCTGGTCGACATGCGCTTCCATCAGCCGGATCGCCTGGGCAAGCCTTGGATCGTAGCCGTCGAGGCGGCCGAGCGAGACCAGCGGCTGCGCGTCGGTCGCCGCACGGGCCTGGTCGTAGATGAAGACGCTCGCCACATCGAGCGCCGCCGCCATGCCGAGCCTGGTGCGGACGAGATGCAGCATCAAGTCGAAGGTCGGCGAGGCACCGCCCGAGGTGAAGACCGGCCCGTCGATGACATAGCGGTCCGGCCGCACATCGACGCCGGGAAAGGCGGTCGAAAAATCCTCCATGTCCTCCCAATGCGTGGTGGCGCTGCGGCTCTCGAGCAGGCCGGCGCGCGCCACCAGCCAGGTGCCCGCCTCGACCCCGCCGCAGGCGCGGGCCGCACGCGCCGCGCGGCGAAGGCCGGCAAGCAGCGCCGACGTGGCGTAGTTCTGGGTGCCGAAGCCGGCGACGACGACCAGCATGTCCGTCGGTTCGGCGGCATCGAAGCGGCCGCTGACCGCCACAGGCAAGCCGCAGGTGGTGACCGGCGCCTCGCCGGTGACCGAGACCAGCTTGAAGTCGAACAATGTCTCGCCGGAAATGCGGTTGGCCGCGCGCAGCGGGTCAACGGCGGAGGCGACGCACATGATCGACGAGCCCGAGAACACCAGGAACGTCACCTTGAGTGTTTCGCGTTCGGATCGAAAGATCGTCGGTTTTTCGCTTTTGATCATGAGGTCTTCGTAAAACGCAAAACAGTTTCCGGCAAGTCGGGCATTCTTGATGAATTCCCGTGCATGCCGTGCCGTTGTCGGCTCCCGCTTCTGGGTGGCATGCGTGGCTGATCGAATCTGGGAGGATCAAGATGCCGCTTGCGATGAACCGCGAGGTTTTCATTACCTGTGCCGTGACCGGTTCCGGCGGCACGCAGGACCGCAGCCCGCATGTGCCGCGCTCGCCCAAGCAGATCGCCGATTCGGCGATCGACGCCGCCAAGGCGGGTGCGGCGATCGTCCACTGCCATGTGCGCGACCCCGAGACCGGTAAGCCCAGGCGCGACGTGCACCTCTACCGCGAAGTGACCGAGCGCATCCGCGACGCGAACGTCGACGTCGTGCTCAACCTCACCGCCGGCATGGGCGGCGACATGGTGTTCGGCTCGACCGAGGCACCGCTGCCGCTCAATGAAAAAGGCACCGACATGGGCGGCGCGACCAACCGCATGGAGCATGTGCGCCAGTGCCTGCCGGAGATCTGCACGCTGGATTGCGGCACGATGAACTTCAACGAGGCCGATTACGTGATGACCAACACGCCCGGCATGCTGCGCGCCATGGGCGGCATGATGACGGCGCTGGGCGTCAAGCCCGAGATCGAAGCCTTCGACACCGGTCATCTGTGGTTCGCCAAGCAACTCGTCGAGGAAAAGGTGCTCAACGCCGACGCGCTGGTGCAGCTCTGCATGGGCGTGCCGTGGGGCGCGCCGGACGACCTCAACACCTTCATGGCGATGGTCAACAACGTGCCCTCGACCTGGAACTGGTCGGCCTTCGCCATCGGCCGCAACCAGATGGCCTATGCCGCGGCGGCGGTGCTTGCCGGCGGCAATGTCCGCGTCGGCCTGGAAGACAATCTGTGGCTCGACAAGGGCGTGCTGGCGACCAATGCGCAGCTCGTCGAACGCGCTGCGAGCATCGTCACCAATCTCGGCGCCAGGATCCTCGGGCCGGAGGAAGTGCGCAAGAAGCTCAACCTCACCAAGCGGGCGCCGATCGCAGCGGCGGCGTAAGGCGGGCGTTGGTCATGGCTGATACCGTCAAGTTCACCGCGATGAAGGACGGCGACAGGGAAGACTACGAATTCCTGACCGCCCATGAGATCGACTATGCCGCCAAGACCGGCGACCGGCTGCTCGATGCGCTCGTGCAGCTTGACGAGGGTCTTTCCGGCTACAAGATCACCCGGCTCGGCCATTCGCTGCAGGCGGCGACGCGCGCCTGGCGCGATGGTGCCGACACCGATTGGATCGTCTGCGCCCTGCTGCACGACATCGGCGACATTTACGCGCCCTACAATCACGACGAATATGCGGCTGCGATCCTGAAGCCTTTCGTGCGCCAGCAATGCACCTGGGTGGTGGAAAAGCACGGCGACTTCCAGCGCCTCTATTACGCGCATCACGTTGGTGGCAACCGGCATGCGCGCGAGCGCTTTGCCGGCCACCTCTATTTCGACGATTGCGACCAGTTCTGCGAGCGCTGGGACCAGTCGAGCTTCGATCCCGACTACGAGACGCGGCCGGTCGAGTTCTTCCGGCCCTTCGTGCTCGAAGTCTTCGCCCGCAAGGCCTATGACCCGGCGGTGATCCGCGCCGGCGAGCGCGTGGCCCTCACCAACCCCGATACAGCCAAGACGAGAACCGGAGCCTGACAAGCATGAGCATCATCAACAAGGCGGCCGCCATCGGCGGCGGTGTCATCGGCGCCGGCTGGGTGGCGCGGCTGCTGCTCAACGGCATCGACGTCTCGATCTTCGATCCCGATCCCGAGGCCTCCCGCAAGGTCGGCGAAGTGATGAAGGGCGCGCGCCGCGCCTATAAGCAGATGCTGCCCGGCGGCCTGCCCAAGGAAGGCAAGCTCACCTTCGCCAAGACCATCGCCGAGGCGGTAGCGGACGCCGATTTCATCCAGGAAAGCGTGCCGGAGCGGCTCGACCTCAAGCACAAGGTGCTGGCCGAGATCGACGCGCATGCGCCGGCCAACGCCATCGTCGGCTCGTCGACCTCCGGCATCAAGCCGACCGACATGCAGGTGGCGATGAAGAAGCACCCGGAGCGGCTGGTGGTCGGCCATCCGTTCAACCCGGTCTACCTCCTGCCGCTGGTCGAGATCGTCGGCGGCCAGCAGACTTTCCCCGAGGCTATCGAGGTGGCCAAGGAGCTCTACGCCTCGATCGGCATGAAGCCGGTGGTGGTGCGCAAGGAGATCGAGGCCTTCGTCGGCGACCGCCTGCTCGAAGCCGCGTGGCGCGAGGCGCTGTGGCTGGTCAAGGACGGCATCTGCACCGTCGAGGAACTCGACGACATCATGCGCTATTCCTTCGGCCTGCGCTGGGCGCAGATGGGCATGTTCCAGGTCTACCGCGTCGCTGGCGGCGAGGCCGGCATGCGTCACTTCATGGCGCAGTTCGGGCCGTGCCTGAAATGGCCATGGACCAAGCTGATGGACGTGCCGGAGTTCAACGACGAGCTGGTCGATCTCATCGCCACCCAGTCGGACGAGCAGGCGCACGGCCTGTCGATCCGCGAGCTGGAGAAGATCCGCGACGACAATCTGGTCGCGATCATGGAAGCGCTGTCGAAGCAGAACAAGGGCAAGGGCTGGGGCGCCGGCGCGCTGCACAAGGATTATACCAAGCAGCTCGCCAAGCTGGCGGCGAAGCCGGCCGCCAAGGCAGACGGCAAGGCCAAGGCCGCCAAGCCGGCGAAGAAGGCCGCAACGCCGGCAAAGGTTGAAAAGCCAGTAAAAGCTGGCAAGGCCGACAAGGCGAAAAAGAGCAAGAAGAAGGGCTGAGGCGATGGATTTCGGGCTTTCGGAAGAGCAGAAGCTGATCGTCGAGACGACGCGCGCCTTCGTCGAGAACGAGCTTTATCCGCATGAGCGCGAGGTGGAGCGCACCGGCGAGCTGCGCCGCGAACTGATCGACGAATTGAAGGCCAAGGCGATCGGGGCAGGCCTCTACGCGGCCAACATGCCGGCCGATGTCGGCGGCGCGGGTCTCGATACGGTGAGCTGGCTGCTCTACGAGAAGGAGCTTGGCCGCGCCAATTACGCGCTGCACTGGACCTGCGTGGCGCGCCCGTCCAACATCCTGCTCGCCGGCACGCCGGAGCAGCGCGAGAAATACCTGTTCCCCTGCATCCGCGGCGAGAAGTGGGACTGCCTGGCGATGACCGAGCCGGGCGCCGGTTCCGACCTGCGCGGCATGAAGGCGACCGCCGTGCAGGACGGCTCGGACTGGGTGCTCAACGGCACCAAGCATTTCATCTCCCATGCCGACATCGCCGACTTCGCCATCGTTTTCATGGCTTCAGGCGAAGAGGATTCGCCGCGCGGCAAGCGGAAGAAGATCACCGCCTTCTTCGTCGACAAGGGCACCAAGGGTTTTTCGGTGCGCGATGGCTACCGCAACGTCTCGCATCGCGGCTACACCAATTCGATCCTGGAATTTGACGACTGCCGGCTGCCGGCTTCCCAGGTGCTCGGCGAAGTGCACAAGGGTTTTGATGTCGCCAATTCCTGGCTCGGCGCCACGCGGCTGCAGGTCGGCGCAACCTGCCTCGGCCGTGCCGAGCGCGCGTTGTCGCACGCCATCGAATATGCCGCGCAGCGCCAGCAGTTCGGCCAGCAGATCGGCAAGTTCCAGGGCGTCTCCTTCAAGCTCGCCGACATGGCGACGGAGCTGAAGGCCGCCGACCTGATGGTGTTCGAAGCCGGCTGGAAGTACGATCAGGGCACCGTCACCGACCAGGACATGGCGATGGCCAAGCTGAAGGCCACCGAGATGCTGGCCTTCGTCGCCGACGAAGCCATCCAGATCCATGGCGGCATGGGGTTGATGGACGACCTGCCGCTGGAGCGCATCTGGCGCGATGCCCGCGTCGAGCGCATCTGGGAAGGCACGTCGGAGATTCAGCGACATATTATTTCGCGGGCGCTGCTGCGTCCGTTCGGAGCTTAGAGCATGATGCGCCAAAGCCAGGATCCGGCTTTGGACAGGATCGTGCTCAAACGAAAAGATGGCCATGCATAAACTCGAACGTCTCCTGCGCCCGAAATCGATCGCCGTGTTCGGCGGGGCGCAGGCCGCCGCCGTCGTCGCGCAATCGATCAAGATGGGCTTTGCCGGCGAAATCTGGCCGGTGCATCCGACCAAGGACGAGGTCGCCGGCCGCAAGGCCTACCGCTCCGTCGCCGACCTGCCCGGCGCGCCGGACGCGGCCTTTGTCGGCGTCAACCGGCATCTCACCATCGAGGTGATCAAGGCGCTGGCCGAGCGCGGCGCTGGCGGCGCCGTCTGCTTTGCCGCGGGCTTCCTGGAAACCGAGGCCTATGACGAGGACGGCGAGCGGCTGCAGGCGGAGCTCGTCACTGCTGCCGGCCAGATGCCGATCATCGGGCCGAACTGCTACGGCCTGATCAACTATGCCGACGGCGCTCTTTTGTGGCCCGACCAGCATGGCGGCATCCGGCTGGCCGAGGGCGGCAGGGGCGTCGCCATCATCACCCAGTCGTCCAACATCGCCATCAACATGACGATGCAGAAGCGCGGCCTGCCGATCGCCTTCCTGATGACGGCGGGCAACCAGGCGCAGACCGGCCTTTCGGAAATGGCGCTCGGCCTGATCGAGGACGAGCGCGTCACCTCGCTCGGCCTGCATATCGAGGCCTTCGATTCGGTAGCCGGCTTCGAGCGGCTCGCCGCGCGTGCGCGCGAATTGAAGAAGCCGATCATCGCCATGAAAGTCGGGCGGTCCGAGCAGGCGCGGCAGGCGACCGTGTCGCACACCGCCTCGCTCGCCGGCTCCGACGCCGCCTCCGGCGCGTTCCTGAAGCGGCTCGGCATTGCGCGCGTCGATTCCATTCCCGCCTTCATCGAGGCGCTGAAGCTCCTGCACATCACCGGACCCTTGCCCGGCTACAAGCTCTCGTCGATGAGCTGCTCGGGCGGCGAGGCTTCCGTGATGGCCGACAGCGCCGAGGGGCGCTGGGTGCATTTCCCGGCGCTTACCGATCAGCATCGCGCGCATGTCAAATCGACGCTCGGACCGCTGGTCGCGGTCGCCAATCCGCTCGACTACCACACCTTCATCTGGAACAACGAGCCGGCGATGACCGCCACCTTCACCGCCATGGTGTCGGGCGGCTTCGACCTCAACATGCTGGTGCTCGACTTCCCGCGTCCCGATCGTTGCTCCGACGTCGACTGGTGGGCGACGCTGCGCGCCTTCGAGGCGGCGCTGAAGACCAACAAGGCGCAAGGCGCGATCGTCTCCTCGCTGCCGGAGAACCTGCCGGAGGAATACACCGCCGGCCTGATGGCGCGCGGCATGGTGCCGTTGTTCGGCATCTCGGAGGCCATGGACGCCGCCCAGGCCGCCGCCTTCATCGGCTGGGCCTGGCGCGAGCCGCAGGCACAGCCGGTCGACACCACTGCGGCAGGCGCGTCCGAAGCCAAGCGCGTGACGCCGGACGAAGCCGAGGCCAAGGAAAGGCTGATCAAGGCCGGCCTGCCGGTGCCGAAGGGCGAGCGCGCCTCCAACGCGGTCGAGGCGGTGATCTCGTCGATGACGCTGGGCTTCCCGGTGGCGCTGAAGGCGCTCGGCGTGACGCACAAGTCGGAAGTCGGCGCGGTCAGGCTGAACCTCAAGGACGCCGAATCCGTCAGCGCCGCCGCGCATGATCTTCTGCCGCTCGGCACCGGGCTCTATGCCGAGCGCATGGTCCGCGACGGCGTCGCCGAGCTGATCGTCGGCTTCACCCGCGACCCGATGTTCGGCGTGGTGATGACGCTCGGCACCGGCGGCGTGCTGGTCGAGCTGTTGCGCGACAGCGTCACCCTGATGCTGCCGGCGACGCGCGACGACATCGAGGCGGCGCTGCGTGGATTGAAGCTCTATCCGCTGCTCGAAGGCTATCGCGGACGGCCCAGGGCCGACGTCGACGCCGCCATCGACGCCATCGCCGGCATTGCCGGTTTCGTGCAGAAGAACGAAGGCGAGATCGAGGAACTCGACATCAACCCGCTGATCGTCTGCGCCAAAGGCAAGGGCGCCTGGATCGCGGACGCCCTGCTCGTGCTTGGAGAAAAGAAGAATGGCTGACGTCATCACCACCCGCCGCGAAGGCGCTGTCCTCGAAGTCACGCTCGACCGGCCGAAGGCCAACGCCATCGACCTCAAGACGTCGCGGCTGATGGGCGAGACCTTCAAGGCGTTCCGCGACGATCCGGAGCTGCGCGTAGCCATCGTCAAGACGGCCGGCGACAAGTTCTTCAGCGCCGGCTGGGACCTGAAGGCGGCGGCGGCCGGCGACGCGGTCGACGGCGACTATGGCGTCGGCGGCTTTGCCGGGCTGCAGGAGCTGCGCGACCTCAACAAGCCGGTGATCGCCTGCGTCAACGGCATGGCGGTGGGCGGCGGCTTCGAGCTGGCGCTGTCCTGCGACCTCATCTACGCGTCGGACCATTCCTCCTTCGCGCTGCCCGAGATCCGCGCCGGCACGCTGGCCGATGCCGCGACGATCAAGCTGCCGAAGCGCATCCCTTACCACATCGCCATGGACCTCCTGTTCACCGGCCGCTGGATGGACGTCGCCGAGGCACATCGCTGGGGCCTGGTCAACGAAGTGCTGCCCAAGGACAAGCTCGAGGAGCGCGTCTGGGAGATCGCCAAGCTTCTGGCCAGCGGCCCGCCGCTGGTGTTTGCCTCGATCAAGGAAACGGCGCGGGTTGCCGAGGCGCTGACCTTCCAGGAGGCCATGAACAAGGTGACGCGTCGGCAGCTGCCGACAGTGGATGTTCTCTACGGGTCGGAGGACAATATGGAAGGGTTCCGGGCGTTTGCCGAAAAGCGCGATCCGGTTTGGAAGGGGAAGTGACTCTGCGGAGATGATGGCCACCCATCATGACCGACTACAAAACCCTCATCGACGCCGAAACCTGGGCCTTCATCGAGAAGACCAACTCCTATTATCCGCCCGATACGATCGACTATACGATCGAACAGCAGCGCGCGATCTACGACCGGATGTGCCGCGAGTTCTTTGCCGGCTATCCGGATGGCGTGACGGCAGAGACGACCGCCATTGCCACGCCAACCAACAGCATCCCGATCCGCATCTATCGCAACACCGTCCCGAACAAGGCAGCGATGGTGCTCTACATCCATGGCGGCGGCTTCATCCTGGGCGGGTTGGACAGTCATGACGATGTCTGCGCCGAGCTCTGCGCCCGCACCGGCTTCGAGGTGGTCTCGGTCGACTACCGGCTGGCGCCGGAGCATCTGCATCCGGCCGCCTTCGACGACGCCATGGGCGCCTTCGAGTGGGCCGCCAGGACCTACGACCGCCCAGTCGTTCTGTGCGGCGACAGCGCCGGCGGCAACCTTTGCGCGGCGACAGCGCATGCGACGCGCGGCCATGCCAAGAAGCCGGCCGGCCAGATGCTGATCTATCCCGGCCTCGGCGGCGACCGCTCGCACGGCTCTTACGTGACGCATGCCGAGGCACCGATGCTGACCGTGCGCGACCTCGATTTCTACAAGCATATCCGCACCGGCGGCGTCGACCGGACCGGCGACATCACGCTCTTTCCGCTCGCCGACGCCGATTTCGCCAATCTGCCGCCGACGGTGCTGCTCACCGCAGAGTGCGACCCGCTGTCGTCCGACGGCGAAGCCTATCGCGACCGTATCGTCGCGGCCGGCGGACACGCCACCTGGTTCGAGGAGCCGGGGCTGGTGCATGGTTATCTCAGAGCCCGGCACATGGTCGGGCGGGCACGGATCAGCTTCACCCGCATCGTCGAGGCAGTTTCGGCGCTGGGCCGCGGCGACTGGGTCTGGTAACGCCCCTGGCAGCCGAAACCGTTTTCCGCTCCGCGATCCTGACATGAACCTTTCCCTGCCTGACAGCGACTGATGGCCAGGCGCCGCAATGATGCGGCCCGGAAAGGGAAAGCCCCATGACCAGAAACCCAGGGACTCCGCGGTCTCCGGGAACAACGGGAGTCCAGCGCGATCGCCGCCTTCGGGAAGGGGTGGACGCGCTGGGCTTTCGGCTCGTTCCGTTGACCCTGCCCAGGAGCAGGCGTATCGTCAAAAAGAGGAAAGCAGACAATTCGATCGGGGAAGAACGTGCCGCAACGCCGCGCCTTGCCCTGGTTGGCGCGATAGAACCGGACGTTCCTTCCAGCGGCTTCGGGGGGAGTTCAATGTCTGGCGTTCGCGGCTCGTTCCTGCGTTCCCGTGGCGGCCGTTTGCGCCGCGCAATCGCGACAAATAGCGGAATTCTCGCCCTGGCGCTGTCCGCCGGCCTCTGGTTTGGCGGTGCGGCGCAAGCGCAGGAAACCCAGATCATCTATCCCGGATCGATGGCGGTCACCGGCTTTCCGGGCACCGTGATCCCTAATTTCGATCAGGGCTTGCCGCCCGGCGTCGATCCGGTCGACGAGACGTTCATCGACGCGTCCCGCGCATCCTTGCGCGTTTTCGACGTCTCGCATCTCGGCGGCCCGGCCTCGGGCCAGCTCGTCTTCACGCCTCCGCCCTTCGAGGTAACGGCCGGTCAGATCGGCGAGGTGTTCGGCCTCACCTATGACGACGGCATACGTGACGGCGTGCCGTCGGGCATCCCCAACCTTTACGCGGCCGCGACCTCGCTGCATGGCGTCGAGATCGTCACGCCGGACGCCGACAGCGACGGACGTCCGGAGCGGCAGCGCCGCGGCGCTGCTGGCGCCATTTTCATGGACGGCCAGTTCGGCACCGAGAATGGCGGCGGCCCGGGCACGATCTGGAAGATCGATGGCATCACGGGCGCCGTCTCGAAATTCGCCGACATCGACACCAACAGCGGACCCGGCATCGGCAATCTTGCCTTCGACCCGATCCATCGCGAGTTCTTCGCGTCCGACCTCGACACCGGGCTGATCCACCGGATCGACGCCAACGGCCATCTGATCGACACGTTCGACCATGGTGTCGCCGGGCGGCCGGCACATGGGCTTAGCCCCGTCGCCGACGACGGCGCAATCATGGACATCCAGGGTGCGGCCTTCGATACGGAAGACCCCGAGACCTGGGGCTATACGCAGGACGAGCGCCGGGTCTGGGCGGTTTCCTATCATGGCGGCCGGCTCTATTATTCGGTCGGCGAAAAATCCGAGATCTGGTCGGTCGGCATTGCGCGCGACGGCACATTCGCCGGCGATCCGCGCTGGGAGCTGACGGTCAAGGCGGACAACGACTATGCGGTCACCGACATCGCCTTCGACAACAAGGGCTTCATGTATCTCGCCCAGCGCGGCCCGGTCGAAAACCGGCACGATTACAGCCGCTTCGCCGATTCCGGCAAGGGCGAGCTGATCCGCTACTGGCGCGAGGACCCGGACGATCCGTCTACCGAATCCGTTTGGGTCGAGGTGCCGCAGGAATACGCAGTCGGCTTCCCGCAAGGAAATCGCCAGTCGGCCGGCGGCGTCGATTTGCAATATGGCTATGACGCCGATGGCAATCTCGACACTTCCGTCTGCACCGACACCGTCGTCAACACCGGCGACAAGTTGCGCGACAACCCCGAGCTTGCCGAGCGGCTCGCCGCCGGTGGACCGTTTGCCGTGCATGGCGTGCAGCTGACGCCGAGCGCGTTGGTCAAGCCGGCCAACGTGCCGCCTTTCGGCTCCTGGTTCGTCGATTTCGACGGCTATTTCGAAGACCCCGAGGTCGAAGACCATGTCGGCGACGTCAGGGTCTGGCGCCCCTGCGAGGGCCGCGCCGGCTACTATGAGGAAATCCCCGGCGGCGGCTATCTGCCTCCGTTCTATCCGCCCGACTTCCCGCCGCCCGGCAATCTGCCGCCCTGCGTCGACGTCGAGGACGTGCACTATTACTGCACGCCGCGCGGGCTTCGGGCCGAACTCACTCTCCATGACCATGCCGGCTTCGGCGGCGATTCGATCAAGGCGCAGTCCAGGACGCCCGGCGTCGGGGTGAACACTCCCATGTCGCATGTCCCGGGCAAGCCCTACACGGTCGACATCACCGGCCACAATCCTGGCGACACCGTCAATGTCGGGCTCTGCTTCTTCCGCAAGTCCGACCAGGACAAGGGTGGCTACTACCCTTGCTGCAAGATGACGCTGCCGCTCAGAACGCCAGCCGTCAGCTGCGAACGTTGAGGGAGGGACAGATGACAAATCTCGGCCTTTCCCGCCTCGCTTCGCGCGAAACGAAAACCGTCATGGAGACGATCATGAAACCCCTGTCATACGCCAGGCGCGGCGCGCGCTGGCTGATGGCGGCCGGTATCGCGGTCGCCATGCTGCCGGCCCTGCCGGCGCTCGCCGAAGACACCGCCCCGGCGAAGCTCACCGAAGTCGCCGGACCGGAACCCAGGCTCGACCTGGACAACCCGCGCGTCGTCAACCCCGAACCCGGCCGCATCGTGCCCTTCTTCACAAAGACGGGCGGCCAGCGCGGCTGCGACTATGTCTATTACACGCTGACCTTCGGCCTGCGCGGCAACGAACAAGCCTTCGGCAATCCGGCTTTGGCCAACGCACTCAAGAACGCCAAGATCGAGTTCAAGGACCAGCTTCCGCATGGCCTGAAGATCGTCAGCGTGAATGTGACCGGCGACGGCACGGACGCCGGCGGCGGCCCGCTGCCGGCGGCCACGATCAGCAGCTCGGCCAATCCCGACGATACGGCGACGGTTTCCGACTTCCGGATCTCGGCTTCCGATCTCGACGGTTCGGGCGCGCCGAACGAACGCGTCATCACCTTCCGGATCCTGGGCAAGATCGACCAAGCGGCGTTTCCAGCGCCGGCCAATGTCGACAACCAGGGCCTGATCAAGGTGACGGCCGGAACCGGCACCGGGACGATCGTCCCGTCGCAGGATCCGAGCAAGCCGGATGACGGCAACATCCTCACCGGCGAAAAGACGACGGTGCGCATCGACGTCACCAAATGCAACCCGCCGCCTCCGCCTCCCGGCAAGGAATGCTTCAAGGTCGAGCGCGGCACGGTCGACTGCGTGCCCGGCGGCGGCGCCTTCATCTACCACATGCCGGTCGGCCCGGAGATGGGCGGCAAATGGGTGCAGGTGTCGACGACGACGCCCGGTGTCAGCATCGTTCCCGACGCGCAGAAGGTGCCGGTCGGCGGCGGCGTGCTGAACTGGAAGATCATCGGCGCTTCGCCCGGCGAAGCCATCCACCTTATCGTCACCGGCATCGAGACCTATGCCGGGCCGAAGGAAGGCTGGGGGCTCTGCTGCACGCAGGTGATCGACATCATCATCCCGCGCGATTTGAGATGCCCGCCGAAGGACAAGGAGCCGGATCTCAAGGTCGAGAAGCATGCCGACGTGCCGCGTTGCACGATGGCCGGCGGCTGCGACTTCACCATCATCGTCACCAATGTCGGCGACGCGCCCTATAACGGCAAGATCGTGCTCGACGAGGTGACGCTGCCGGCAGGCTCGGTGCTGACCTCAGGGCCGAATGCGCCCTGGGTCTGCGCGCCCGGCACGACGCCGATGACCTGCACCTTTCCGCCGACCACGCTCAACCCCGGCGCTTCGGTCAACCTCAAGCTCGGCTTCAAGCCGGCGGGCGGCTGGCAGGGCAGCGTGCTGCGCAACTGCGCCGCCTATGACTACCAGGCCAGCGGCAAGCCGCTGTTCGGCAGCCAGCAGAACGACCGCGGCTGCGCCTCGATCCCGATCTGCCGGCGTGGCGATCGCGATCCGCAGTGCAATCCGCCGGTCGAGAAGAAGGTCGACCTGATCCTGAAGAAGCGTGCCCGCATACCGGTCTGCACGCCGGACGGCGTCTGCTACTTCGTGATCGACATCATCAACGACGGCACCGCCATCTATAACGGGCCGCTGACGGTGACCGACACCTATCCCGGCGGCGCGCCGACCTCCTCGACCTTCGGGCCGAGCCCGCCCTGGACCTGCGGACCGAACGGCCCCGGACAGTTCCGCTGCGACAATGCCGGCATCTCGCTGCCTCCGGGCGCCTCGACGCCGATCGTCGTCAAGGCGGTGATGCCGGCAAACTACCGGCCGGATAGTGTCGAGAACTGCGCCGAGGTGAAAGGCATTCCCGGCGAGGTCGACCTCGCCAACAACAAGGCCTGCGCTACCGAGCGCATCCGCCATCCGAACGGCGGCCAGCCCGGCCTGCGCATCACCAAGACCTGCGGCGGCGATCAGCTCGTTCGCGCCGGACGTGTCGCTTGCCGCATCACCGTCACCAATGCCGGCACCGCCGCCCCCACGGGACCGGTGCGGGTCAACGACGCCGCGACGCTGGTGTCGGGGGGCGCGCCGGTGCAGGTCCAGACCGTGGCCCCCGACGGCGCGGAGTGGAGCTGCGGGCCGGTGCCTGCCAACGCGCTGTCGTGCCAGATTCCCGGCGCCGTGATGACGCCCGGAACCTCCAGGCACTTCGACGTGACGGTGAGCGGCAATGGCGCGTTCGAGAACTGCGCGCGCGGCTCCTACGGGCCGGCGCCGGGCGACGACATCGTCTATCCGATCAACCAGGCCTGCGCGAAAGGCGGCGGCACTTCCACCATCCGTGTCGAGAAGACCGGCGACGCCGAGTGCCAGCCCGGCCAGCCCTGCTCGTTCGAGATCACCATCACGAACGATGGCCAGAGCCCCTTCTCCGGTCCGGTCCGCATCGGCGATGCGATCGGCGTGGAAGGTCTCGGCCGGCTGGAAGGCGTCGAGATCACCTCGATCGATCCGCCTTTCGGCTGCTCGCCGGAACCAACGACGCTGCCTCTATCCTGCGTCGCCAACCTGACGCTGGGCGCGGGCGAAAGCCACACCCACCACGTCACCGTGATCCTTCCCGAGGAAGGGCGTCTTGCCGATCTGCAGGGAACGGTCAACGGGCAGAACTGCGTCGGCGTGCTGCCCCCGGACACGCCGGTGCAGGGCGGCGGCGAGGTTCTCGACCGCGACCTGACCAATGTCCAGGGCGATCGCGGCAGGGCCTATGCGTGCCACCCCTTCAGCATCAGGCATGAGGTGAAGAACCAGTGCTCGTTTGGACTGGTGCTGAACTCGGCCGGCCGCTGCGTCTGCCCGGAGGGCACCACCTTCCGCAACGGCCAGTGCACTGGTGGCGGCACCAAGCTTGTACCGCTGCCGGTGCCGCCGCGCTGCGTTTTGCTGCAGGGCCAGATCCGGACGGAGGACGGACGCTGCGTCTGCCCGCGCGGCACGGAGCTGGACAACGGCAAATGCGTGCGGGGCGAAGAGCCGCAGGAGCCGCAATGCACGCTGCGTCCGGGCCAGTATCGCGACCAGGACGGCAACTGCGTGTGCCGCCGTGGCGAGCTGGTGAACGGCGTCTGCCAGGTCATCGGGCCGAAATGCACGATCCGTGGCGCGGTGCCGACTTCGGACGGCAATGGCTGCGCTTGCCCGGACGGTACGCATCTGGACCGCGTGGTCAAAGCCTGCGTGCCGGACAAGCAGCCGCCCGCTCAGTGCCGTATACGGGGCCAGTCCCGCAATGGCGACGGCGATTGCGTCTGCCCGAGCCGGACGGAAGTGCGCGACGGCGCCTGCCGGCCGATCGTGTCGAGGCAATGCCCGATCCGCGGTCAGGTGCGCGACACCAGCGGCAACTGCGCCTGCCCGGACGGCTTGGAAGTGCGGGGCAAGGCCTGCCAGCGGCCGAAGCCTACGCAGAAGCAGTGCACCATCCGCGGTCAGGTCCGCACCAAGCTGGGTGACTGCGTCTGCCCGCGCGGGACCGAAATCCGCGACGGCGCCTGCCGCAAGCCGCAGCAAGAATGCGCGCCGGGCTCGCGCTTCATCGAGGGCCAGTGCCAGCCGATACTGACCAAGCGGCGCTGCCCTGTCGGCACGACCGGACGGTTCCCGGACTGCACGCCGATCCGCAGGCGGCCGGGGGTCGAGATCAACCCGGGCATGCTGCTCAACCCGGACGTGCTGCAGCAACTGGTGCCGCAGCGCCAGCCGCGGCGCGTGCTGCAGGATCCGGCAGGCGCCAACATCCAGAACTACAAGCCGTAATGTTATACGGATAAAGACGACGACCCGCCGGAGCGATCCGGCGGGTTTTTCTTGTCCGCTTGGCTGCAAAATGCTCTAGGCAGTCCTGACATTCGCGTCTGAGATAAGGCCAGCCGACCCATGACCAAAAAAACCCTGATCGCGCCATCGGTGCTGGCGTCGGATTTTTCGAAGCTAGGCGATGAGGTCGAGGCTGTCGCGGCCGCTGGCGCCGACTGGATCCATCTCGACGTGATGGACGGCCATTTCGTGCCCAACATCACCTTCGGGCCGCCGGTGATCAGGGCGATCCGCAACCGCACCAAGGCCTTCTTCGACTGCCATCTGATGATTGCGCCGGCCGATCCTTACCTGGAGGCCTTCGCTGAGGCCGGCTGCGACGGCATGACGGTGCACGCCGAGGCCGGCCCGCATCTCGACCGCTCGCTGCAGACCATCAAGAGCCTCGGCAAGAAGGCCGGCGTCTCGCTCAATCCGGCGACGCCGGAAACGGCGATCGAATATGTGCTCGACCGGCTGGACCTCATCCTGATCATGACCGTCAATCCGGGCTTCGGCGGCCAGGCCTTCATCCCGGCGATCGTCGACAAGGTGAAGCGGGTCAAGGCGCTGATCGGCAGCCGGCCGATCCACATCGAGATCGATGGCGGCGTTTCGGCCGAAACGGCGCCGCTGGTGACCACGGCCGGCGCCAATGTGCTGGTGGCGGGCGCCGCCGTCTTCAAGGGCGGCAGCGTCGAAGCCTATAGGGCAAATATCGAAGCAATTCGCACCGCTGCCGACAGGGTCGCCAATTAAACGTATACCTGCCTCGTCTCTCGCAAGAGTTGCACAATCGCGGCGACAATTGAACGGCTGTTCAATATATGAAGCAGCGCGGGAATATCGGCTTTTCCCTAGATTCTACTTTGTTCGATAAATAGACGGTTCACCTTGTCTTAAAGTCGAATATCGTCATCTTCCGCTTGAGGCGCCGTTGCCCGGCTGTATGATACATGTACGGGAATTGCTTCGCCAAGGGGCCCTGGCAAACCAGGGGCAAAGCAACAGGAGTTCGATTGACAAACGGAAACACCGAGCCGGGCGAAAGCAAGGGCGGCAAAAGCACGCTTGCCAGTTCGGTCTACCAGCAGCTCCGTGACGACCTGCTGCGCGGCGCCCTGGAGTCCGAGACGAAACTGCGTGTCGAATGGGTCGTTTCCCGCTATGGCGCCGGCGCCTCGCCCGTGCGCGAGGCGCTCAACCGTCTGGCCGCCGAGGGCCTGCTCGGCCGTCACGACCAGCGCGGCTTCTTCCTGATGCCCGTCAGCGGCGCGGAACTGGAGGAATTGACGCGCACATGCTGCTGGCTGGAAGAGCGGGCGCTGCGCGAATCCATTGCGCACCGCACCGCCGAATGGGAAGAGCAGCTGGTGCTGGCCCTGCACCGTCTCGCGCGCGCCGAGCGCCGCCTGCCGGAGGATCCGGCAACCAACAATCCGGAGTGGGAGAAGCTGCACCGTGCCTTCCATCGCGCGCTGATCGCGGCATGCCGGTCGCACTGGCTGATCGGCTTTTGCGATCAGCTTTCCGATCAGGCCTCGCGCTACCGCCTGATCTCGCAAAACGCGCCGGGAATGGGACGCGACGATCTCGGCGAGCATCGCATGATTGCCGAGCGCACGCTGGATGGCGACGCCGACGGCGCGGTCGAGGCGCTTCTCAGTCATTACCGTCTCACCGCGGCGATGTGCATGGAACGCTTCGCCCAGGGCTATGACCCCAGGGCCGGCGCCGGCAAGGCGCGTCGCCGATAGCGACGGAAACCGCCACGCAGTTTTTGCTCCGGCCGCCAAATCTGGTATTCGCTCAGGCGGGCGCAACGCATGGGCCATTCGGCATGCGCCTAGAGCGTTTCACCGTTTCACGAAAACGGCGAACCGCTCTATCTCCTTGTTTTGACGCAATTCCGGACGGAAAACTGCATACACTTTTCCTCGAATTGCTCTAGAGGACATTCATGACCAACCATCTGTTCGATGCTTTCAGTTCCCGCATGCCGACGCCTGGCCGGCTGCTGATGGAGACGGATGACGGCCGCTCGATCAGCTATGGCGACATGATGGCGAAATCGGCGCAACTGGCGCATGCGCTGGCGCGGGCCGGCGTCGAGCCCGGCGACCGCGTCGCCGTCCAGGTCGAGAAGAGCCCGGAGGCGGCGCTGCTCTATCTCGCCTCGTTACGCGCGGGGGCGGTCTTCCTGCCGCTCAACACCGCCTATACGCTGCCCGAGCTCGACTATTTCTTCCGCGACGCCGAGCCGAGGCTGATCGTGTGCGATCCGGACCGTCTTTCGGGTGTCGAGCCGCTTGCCGCGTCGATCGGCGCCACGGTGCTGACGCTCGGCCGCGACGGGCAGGGAACGCTGGCCAGCCAGGCTTCGCGGCAGGCGACGGAGTTCAGCGATGTCGCGCGCGGGCCGGACGATCTTGCCGCCATCCTCTACACCTCCGGCACGACCGGCCGCTCCAAGGGCGCGATGCTCAGCCACGAGAACCTCGCCTCCAATGCCCGTGTACTGGTCGAGCAGTGGCGCTTCGGCGCCGACGACGTGCTGATCCACGCGCTGCCCATCTTCCACACGCATGGCCTATTCGTTGCCACCAACGTCATCCTGATGGCCGGCGCGACAATGTTCTTCGAGCAGAAATTCGATCCCGCGCGCATCCTGTCGCTGATGCCGCGCGCGACGGCCTTGATGGGCGTGCCGACCTTCTATGTCCGGCTGTTGCAGCAGGACGGCCTGACGCGCGAGGCGGCGAAGGCCGTCCGGGTCTTCATCTCCGGCTCGGCGCCGCTGCTCGCCGAGACGCACAAGGCCTGGCGCGAAAGGACCGGCCACGCCATCCTCGAGCGCTACGGCATGACCGAGACCAACATGAACACGTCCAATCCCTATGACGGCGAGCGGCGCGCCGGCACGGTCGGTTTCCCCTTGCCCGGCGTCTCGTTGCGCATCACCGATCCCGAGACGGCCAAGCCGCTGGCCCAGGGCGAGATCGGCATGATCGAGGTCAAGGGTCCGAACGTCTTTGGCGGCTATTGGCGCATGCCGGAGAAGACCAGGGCCGAGTTCCGCGACGACGGCTTCTTCATCACCGGCGATCTCGGACTGATCGATGCCGACGGCTATGTCCACATCGTCGGGCGCGGCAAGGACCTGATCATCTCGGGCGGCTTCAATGTCTATCCGAAGGAGATCGAGAGCGAGATCGACATGCTCGACGGCGTCAGCGAAAGCGCGGTGATCGGCGTCGCCCATCCCGATTTCGGCGAAGGCGTCACCGCGGTCGTGGTGCGCAAGCCGGGCTCGGCGGTAGATGCGGCCGGTATTAGCGCCGCCATCGCCGGCCGGCTGGCGAAGTATAAGCATCCCAAGCAGGTGATCTTCGTCGACCAGCTGCCGCGCAACACGATGGGCAAAGTGCAGAAGAACGTGCTGCGCGAGGCGTATAAGGATATCTACGACAAAGCCGGCTAAGGAATGATCGGTTGGCCGAACCTCGATTGGCGTTCGTGCAGATCGCGAACCTTGGCATTAGCCAAATTCTATCGTGCGTTCGTCATCCTAGGGCGGAGCAAGGAGCGAAGCGACGCGCGCAGACCCTAGGATCCATTCCGTGACGCCAAAGCGTTGCAACGGTTACAGAATTCTGCACCGTTGCACTTTGCATCATAGGTCGCGGAATGGATCCTCGGGTCAAGCCCGAGGATGACGACGCGCGAGAGTATCCGGCCAACTGCGAAAGTTTGCGTTGGTTTCCGAATTGGATGGTGGGATCGAGCGGCCTACGCCCCAAACACCTTCTCACCGCCGATCCAGACGCTCCTGACATCCAGCCCCTCCGACAGGCCGACGATGTCGGCGGCAGTGCCGTTGGCGAAGCGACCGAGGCGATGGGCCTGGCCGATAGCCTCGGCCGGATAGAGCGAGGCCATGCGCAGAGCCTCGTCGAGGTCGAGCCCGACGACGCGGTGGACGTAGCGAACGGCCGAAATCATGTCGAGATCGGCGCCGGCCAGCGTGCCGTCGGCAAGCCGGAGACTGCCGCCCTTGCGGTAGATGGTGCGGCCGTTCAGCGTGAACGACGTCATGTTAGTGCCGATCGTGGCCATGGCGTCGGTGACGAGCACGATCTTGCCCGGCCCCTGCTTGCCGCGCAGCGCAAGGATCATCGTTGCCGGATGGACATGGATGCCGTCGGCGATGATGCCGGCGTAGAGGCCGCCGGTGTCGATCGCCGCGCCCGCCAAGCCCGGCTCACGGTTGCCGATCTGGCTCATGGCGTTGAACAGATGCGTGACCACCGTGGCGCCGGCGGCGGCAAAGGCGCTGGCCGTCGCATAATCGGTATCGCTATGGCCGAGGCTGACGACGACGCCGGCCTTGGCCAGCGCCGTGACGCGATCCGGCTGGACCGATTCCGGCGCGATCGTGGTAAGCAGGACGGGAAGCTCCCTGCGCGCCGCGATCAGGGCCGCCTGGTCGGCATCGGTCATCGGCCGGATCAGCGCCGGATCATGCGCGCCCTTGCGGGCAATGGAGAGATGCGGCCCCTCCAGATGCAGGCCGAGGAAGCCCGGCACCTTTTCCCTGGTGGCCTCCGCGCCGGCGGCGACGGCGGCGGCGGTGATCGCCGGCGTGTCGGTGATCAGCGTCACCAGCAGCGCCGTGGTGCCGAAGGGCGCATGCGCCCGGCAGATGGTCTCGAGCGAGGCGACATCGGGATGGTCGTTGAGCATCACGCCGCCGCCGCCATTGACCTGGATGTCGACGAAGCCAGGCACCAGCAGGCCATCGGTCTCGACCGCCGGAACGCCGGACGGAATGGCGCCTGCCGGCAGGATGGCCTCGACAACGTCGCCATTGACGACGAGGGCGGCATCATTATGCCAATCGGCGCCGTCGAAGATGCGGGCGCCGGTGAGTGCGAAACGGTCGCTCATACGGTTTCCGTCACCTTGCGCAAATTGCGCGGCGTGTCGGGGTCGAGGCCGCGATGGCGGGCGAAGGCCTCGACGAAGCCGTAGAAGGACACGATCAGCGGCAACGGATCGGTCAGCGGATGGCCGGTGGCGACATACGGCAGAAGCCTTGCGGCCTTCGCCTTGTCGGAGGTGATGAAGGCGGCGGCGCCCTTGGCCGTCAACCCGTCGGCCGCCTCGGCAACCGAGGGTTCGGACGCATCGCGCGCAGCGAGCGCCAGCACCGGAAAACCCGGCCCGACCAGCGCCAGCGGCCCATGCATGACCTCGGCGGCGCTATAGGCCTCGGCGTGCATGGCGCAGGTTTCCTTGAACTTCAGCGCCGCCTCGCTGGCGATGGCGAAGGACGGGCCGCGACCGAGGATGAACAGCGACTGCGGGTTCTCCAGCGCGCCGGCGAGCGCCATCCAGTCGCAGGCGATCGCTTTCTCGAAATGGCCGGGCAGGCCGGCGAGCGCCTTAAGCAAGGGCTGGTCATCGGTGGCGTGCGCCATCAACGCCAAGCCGGCGACGGCCGAATTGACGAAGGTCTTGGTGGCGGCGACGGAGCGTTCCGGCCCCGCCAGGATGTCGATGGCATAGTCGGAGGCGCGCGCCAGCGGCGAGTCGGCCGTGTTGGTGATTGCGACGGTCAGCGCGCCGCCGGCCCTTGCCGTTTCGGCCATGGCGACGATGTCGGGGCTCTTGCCCGACTGCGACACCGCCAGGCAGGCGGAGCCGCGCAGCCTGAGCTTGGCGCCGTAGATGGACGCGATCGACGGCCCGACCGAGGCGACGGCAAGGCCCGCCGTCAGCTCGACGGCGTATTTCATGAAGGTCGCGGCATGGTCGGACGAGCCGCGCGCCACGGTGACGACGAAATGCGGGTCGCGCTCGCGCAGGCCTCGACCGGCCTCGGCCAAAGCCGAGGCCGAGCCGTCGAGAAGGCGGGCGGCGGCTTCCGGGATCTCGTCGATCTCGCGTCGCATATGGGTGGTGTTTGCCATCATGGCCGGATCTCCTCTCCCGGCCCGGTCAGCCGGAGTTCCGCGACGAAATCATAGGCGTCGCCCCTGTAGACCGAGCGGGTGAACTCGATCACCTTGCCGCTCGCCAGATAGGAAATGCGCTCGATCTGCAGTCCGGCAACCCCCGGCGGCACCTCCAGGAGGCGCGCGTCGGCATCGCCGAGATTGGTGGCCGAGATGCGCTGCACGGCGCGCACCGGGCGATTGCCGGTCGTGCCAAGCGCCGCATAGAGCGAGGAGCCGATCGCTTCGGGATCGGGCAGGACGCTGGCCGAGAGCGCCGCGCGCTCGATCGCCAGCGGCGTGTCGTTGGCGATGCGCAGGCGCGCGACACGCGCCACCAGCTCGGTCGAGGACAGGCCAAGCACCATCATCTCGTCCGGCGACGGCGCATAGAGGCCTCGGTCGAGCCAGACCGAGCGCACGTTCATGCCGCGGCGCGCCATGTCCTCGGTGAAGGAGGTGAGCCGCGACAGCGATTGCTCGACGCGCTCCATGCGCGGCGCGACGAAGGTTCCCGAACCATGGCGCTGGACGAGAATGCCGCCCTTGACCAGGTCCTGCACCGCCTTGCGCACGGTGACGCGCGAGATATCGGCCTTGCTGGCGATGTCGCGCTCGGACGGCAAGGCATCGCCGGGGCCGATCAGGCCGCGATTGACCGCTTCCTCGATGCTTTTCCGCAGCTGCAGATAGAGCGGCGCGCCGCTCTGCGAGGATTCTCTCAGCATAGCGAAGATCTGGTCGGCGGCGCTCATCGGCCGGCCTCCGGGCCCCTGGCGAAGATGCGCAGGGCCATCTGCACGGCGCCGCCGAGCGCGTCGTCGAGCGGAGCTTTCAGCAGCCTCTGGTAGCGCGCCGACAGGCGTGGCGCGTAAAGTGGCGCCAGGCCGCCGAGCAGGCAGAGCGGTGCATCGTCGGCGAGGTCCAGCGCGCCGAGCGAAGCCTCGACGTCGGCAACCGCCTTGCCGAGGATCCAGTTGGCGACGAGGTCGCCCTTTTCGGCATGTTCGAAGACCTTTGGCGCGAAGCCGCCGAAATCGCCCGGCTTGGCGTTGGTGGTGAATTCGACCACGTCTTCGGGATTGTTGCGGAAGACGGCGAGCATGGCGTCCGTCAAGGGCGAGCCCGAACGGATGCCGTCATAGGCAAGCAACGTCTGCTCGAGCAGGTCGCGGCCGATGCGGGCGCCGCTGCCCTGGTCGCCGACCTGGAAGCCCCAGCCGCCGATGGCGCGCGACTTGCCATTTTTACGCGCCATATAGGCGGTGCCGGTGCCGAGAATAGCCATGGCGCCGTCACCGGAACCGACCGCGCCTTCGAGCGCGATCTCGGCGTCGGTTTCGACGCGGCTTTGGCTGAACGGCAGGATAGCCTCGAGCTGCTGGCGATAGGTGCCGACATTGGCGCCGGCCAGGCCGAGAATGGCCGGCGTGTGCGGGATCAGCTCCGGATCCTTGCCGGCGGCGAGGAACGCCTGCCTGGCCGCTTCGACGATGTTGGCGCGGGCGCCGGTGAGGTCGGTGCGGATGTTGGCGGCGCCGCTTTTGGCGCGGCCGACGACGGCGCCGTCGACGGTCGCAAGGGCCGCCCTGCAGCTGGTGCCGCCGCCATCGATGCCAAGCACGAATTTCACGCGATTTTCTCCTCGGCCGGATAATACCAATAAAATACCAATAGCCAAGAGTTAATTTCGGTTCAAAAAAGATTAAGGCGTATTTTATTGAAAACCCACGTTAATTTGCCGGCAAGCGAGTTCCATGGCCTGAAATTCGTTAATGCATGTGGACAAGTGGTATTTTTTTGGTATTGTCCCATCAGTTGGAGGAAAATGGATGGCCGAGACGCGCACGGAAGCGCTCCACCAGAATGCCGAGGGGCTGGATGTCCAGGCCCCGGAAGCCATCCTGGCGTTCCTGGCCAATGCCCAGATCGAAGCCAGCAAGGCCGTGCATGGCGCCATTCCGGCGATTGCCGTTGCCGCCGAACTCATCGCGAAGCAGTTGAAGGGCGGCGGCAAGCTCGCCTACGCGGCGGCCGGCAGCTCCGGCCTGATGGCCGTTGCCGATGCGCTGGAACTGCCCGGCACTTTCGGCATTGCGCGCGACCGCATCGCCATCCTGATCGCCGGCGGCGATGAAGCTTTCCGCACGCTTGCCGGCGGCCCGGAAGACGACATCGAGGAGGCAGCAAACGCCGTGGCGAATGCCAATATCGGCAAGGGCGACTGCCTGATCGCCATTTCCGCCAGCGGCTCGACCCCTTACGCGGTCCAGGCGCTGCAAGACGCGCGGCGCCGGGGCGCGGCAACCATCGCGATCGCCAACAACAGAGGCGCCGCGCTCTTCAAGCAGGCCGACGTCGCCATCCTGCTCGAAACGCCGCCGGAGCTGATCGCCGGCTCGACGCGCATGGGCGCGGGCACCGCGCAGAAGATCGCGCTCAACATGCTGTCGACGCTGACCGCCATCCATCTCGGCCATGTCCATGACGGCTACATGGTCAACCTCACCGCCGACAACATCAAGCTGCGCGACCGCGCCGTGCGCATGGTCGCCGCCATCAGCGGCAAGAGCCGCGACGACGCCGCCCGCCTGCTCAAGGAAAGCGGTGGTGTCGTCAAAACCGCCATTCTGCTCGCCGCGGGCGCCACCAACGCCGACGCGGCCGAGAAGATACTGGAAGGAGCCGGCCAGAAGCTCAGGCCGGCGCTTTCCGCGATCGAGGGGAGCAAGGGGCGCTGAGCCCCTGTTCTCATCAAAACCGAACCTGAAAAAGGTCAACAGGGAGACTGAAGATGAAGACCAAACTACTGACGGCCCTTCTGCTCGGCACAAGCATCCTCGGCACGACCGGGATGGCGCTTGCCGACGACGTGACGCTCAACATCGAAAGCTGGCGCGGCGACGACCTGACCATCTGGAAGGACAAGCTGATCCCGGCCTTCGAAGCCAAGAACCCCGGCATCAAGGTGGTGTTCGCGCCTTCGGCTCCGACCGAGTATGACGCGGCGCTCGGCGCCAAGCTCACCGCCGGCTCGGCCGGCGACCTGATCACCTGCCGCCCCTTCGACAAGTCGCTCGAACTGTTCAAGAAGGGCAACCTCGCCGACCTGACCTCGCTGCCGGGCATGGAGAACTTCTCGCCGGTCGCCAAGTCCGCCTGGCAGACCGATGACGGCAAGTCGAGCTTCTGCGTGCCGATGGCCTCGGTCATCCACGGCTTCATCTACAACAAGGACGCGTTCGACAAGCTCGGCCTCAAGGTGCCGACGACCCGCGACGAGTTCTTCGCCGTGCTCGACAAGATCAAGGCCGACGGCACCTACATTCCGATGGCCATGGGCACCAAGGACCTCTGGGAAGCCGCGACCATGGGCTACCAGAACATCGGCCCGAACTACTGGAAGGGCGAGGACGGCCGCGCCGCGCTGATCAAGGGCGACCAGAAGCTGACCGACAAGGACTGGGTCGCTCCCTATGAGGAACTGGCCAAGTGGAAGCCCTATCTCGGCGACGGCTTCGAGGCGCAGACTTATCCGGACAGCCAGAACCTGTTCACGCTCGGCCGCGCCGCCATCTACCCGGCCGGCTCGTGGGAAATCGGGTTGTTCAACACCCAGGCCCAGTTCAAGATGGGCGCCTTCCCGCCGCCGGTCGAGAAGGCCGGCGACACCTGCTACATCTCCGACCATACCGACATTGGCATGGGCCTGAACGCGGCGTCGAAGCATTCGGAAGAAGCCAAGAAGTTCCTCTCCTGGGTCGCCTCGCCTGATTTCGCCACCATCTACGCCAACGCGCTGCCGGGCTTCTTCAGCCTGAACTCCTCGCCGGTGAAGATGGAAGACCCGCTGGCGCAGGAATTCGTCTCCTGGCGCGGCAAGTGCAAGTCGACGATCCGCTCGACCTACCAGATCCTGTCGCGCGGCACGCCGAACCTCGAGAACGAGACCTGGGTCGAATCGGCCAACGTGATCAACGGCACCGACACGCCGGAAGCCGCGGCCAAGAAGCTGCAGACCGGCCTCGACAGCTGGTACAAGCCGGCGAAGTAAGAGCATCGAAAAGCGATGCCGGCCGGGCCCGAGCCCGGCCGGCGTTCAAACAGTTCCAGATAGCGATTGTCGGCGCAGCCTCCCGGTCCTACCCTCGATCTTGCGGGGAAGACGGAGCCGATCTGTCGCTGGCCTTGTCTTCCCCCGAAGGGGACAGCCAAGCCGCGCATCGAGGCATCAGCTAGCATCAACCGAACTGGAACCCAGAGACGGCGGGGAACCGAACTCATGGCTACCGAAACTATGGCGGCAGAAAAGCGAGCGAAAAGACCGATCCGCTGGCATGTCGGCGTCTTCCTGGCGCCAGCGGTGCTGGTCTACACCGCATTCATGATCCTGCCGCTGTTCGGCACACTCCAACTCTCCTTGTTCCGCAACATCGAACAGACCCAGGTCTTTGTCGGGTTGGGCAATTTCCGCACGCTGTTCGGCGATCCGAACTGGTCGGTGAATTTCTGGAACGCGCTGCGCAACAATCTCTGGTTCTTCATCATCCACATGCTGGTGCAGAACCCGATCGGCATCCTGCTGGCGGCGCTGCTTTCCAGCCCCAGGCTGCGTTTCACCGCCTTCTACCGCACGGCCATCTTCGTGCCGACGATCCTGTCCTTCGTCATCGTCGGCTTCGCCTGGAAGCTGATCCTGTCGCCGATCTGGGGCGTGGCGCCGCATCTTATGGACCTCGTCGGGCTGAAGAGCTTCTTCACGCCGTGGCTCGGCAAGGAGCAGTATGCGCTGACCGCGCTCAGCCTGGTCTCGGTCTGGCAGTTCGTCGGCATTCCGATGATGCTGATCTACGCGGCGCTGCTGTCGATCCCCGACGAGGTGATCGAGGCGGCCGAATGCGACGGCATCACCGGCTTGGCGC
Source organism: Mesorhizobium sp. BH1-1-5 (assembly GCF_020165615.1). Taxonomy (NCBI): domain Bacteria; kingdom Pseudomonadati; phylum Pseudomonadota; class Alphaproteobacteria; order Hyphomicrobiales; family Phyllobacteriaceae; genus Mesorhizobium; species Mesorhizobium sp. BH1-1-5. The sequence goes on along the minus strand of NZ_JAIUIM010000021.1, from coordinate 32,291 downwards.
AGTTCTGGAAGATCAAGCTGCCGCTGATCCTGCCCTCGATCGGCATCATCTCGATCCTGACCTTCGTCGGCAATTTCAACGCCTTCGACCTGATCTACACCGCGCAAGGGGCGCTCGCCGGGCCGAATTATTCGACCGACATACTCGGCACCTTCCTCTACCGCGCCTTCTTCGGCTTCCAGCTGCAGGTCGGCGATCCCAATATGGGCGCCGCGATCGCCACGATCATGTTCCTGATCATCCTCGCCGGCGTCTGCGTCTACCTGTTCCTCGTGCAGACGCGCCTGCGTCGCTACCAATTCTGAGGCGCGCCATGAGCACAGCCACCCGTTCCTTGCCCCGTACCATCGGCGCGCATGCGATCCTTATCACCTACACGGTAATCGCGCTGTTCCCGGTCATCCTGGTGGTGATGAATTCGTTCAAATCCCGCGCGGGCATCTTCGGCGCGCCGCTGACGCCGCCGACGACGAAGACCTTCGACCTGATCGGCTACACCACGGTGTTCGGCCAGGGCGATTTCTTCCACTATTTCCAGAACAGCCTCGTCGTCACCGTCGCCTCGCTGTTCTTCGTGCTTTTGTTCGGCGCTATGGCGGCCTTCGCGCTGTCGGAATACCGCTTCCGCGGCAACACGCTGATGGGGCTTTATTTGGCGCTCGGCATCATGATCCCGATCCGCCTCGGCACCGTCGCCATCCTGCAATTGATGGTGGCGAGCGGGCTGGTCAACACGCTGACGGCGCTGATCCTGGTCTACACGGCGCAGGGCCTGCCGCTGGCGATCTTCATCCTGTCGGAATTCATGAAGCAGGTGTCCAACGACCTGAAGAACGCCGGGCGTATCGACGGGCTCTCGGAATACACGATCTTCTTCCGCCTGGTGCTGCCGCTGGTGCGGCCTGCGATGGCGACGGTCGCCGTCTTCACCATGATCCCGATCTGGAACGATCTGTGGTTCCCGCTGATCCTGGCGCCGTCGGAAGAGACCAAGACGGTGACGCTCGGCGCGCAGCTCTTCCTCGGCCAGTTCGTCACCAACTGGAACGCGATCCTGGCGGCGCTGTCGCTGGCGATCCTGCCGGTGCTCATCCTCTATGTCATCTTCTCGCGGCAGCTGATCCGCGGCATCACGTCGGGAGCCGTCAAGTGAGTTCGGAAAAACCTCTCCGTGTCGTCGTTGCCGGGCTCGGCAATATGGGCCGCAGCCATGCACTGGCCTATCACGACAATCCGGGCTTCGAGATCGCCGCCCTAGTCAACCGCTCCGACGTGCCCCTGCCGGACGGGCTTACCGGCTACGGCATCAGGCGCTCCTTCGAGGACGCGCTGCGCGACGAGAAGCCGGATGTGACGGCGGTCGCCACCTATTCCGACAGCCATGCCGACTATGCGGTGCGGGCGTTCGAGGCCGGATGCCATGTCTTCGTCGAAAAGCCGCTGGCAACGACGGTGGCCGACGCCAGGCGCGTTGTCGATGCCGCCAAGGCCAATGGCAAGAAGCTGGTGATCGGCTATATATTGCGCCATCACCCGTCCTGGGTTCGGCTGATCGCCGAGGCGCGCAAGCTAGGCGGCCCTTATGTCTTCCGCATGAACCTCAACCAGCAATCCTCCGGCCACACCTGGGGGACGCACAAGCAGCTGATGCAGACCACTTCGCCGATCGTCGATTGCGGCGTGCATTATCTCGACGTGATGCTGCAGATCACCGATGCGAGGCCCGTCGAAGTGCGCGGCATGGGTGTGCGGTTGAGCGACGAGGTGGCGCCGTCCATGTACAATTATGGCCACCTGCAGGTGCTGTTCGAGGACGGCTCGGTCGGCTGGTACGAGGCCGGCTGGGGACCGATGATCTCGGAGACGGCCTTCTTCGTGAAGGACGTGATGTCGCCCAAGGGCTGCGTCTCGATCGTGATGAAGGAGGGCGTCAAGTCCGACGACATCGACACCCACACCAAGACCTCGACCATCCGGCTGCACAGCGCCGAGACCGGGCCGGACGGCAAGTTCGCCAGGGAAGACCAGCTGCTGTCGATGGAAGGCGAGCCGGGCCATCAGGAGCTTTGCGACCTCGAGCAGGCCTTCCTGCTCAAGGCCATCCGCGAAAATATCGACCTCACCCGCCACATGGACGATGCCGTGAAGTCGCTCGCCGTCTGCCTTGCCGCCGACGAGAGCGTGCGCAGCGGCAACGCCGTCAAACTCTAGAACAGGAACGAAGCCGTGGGCTCGCTGAAGATCGAGAATGTCAAAAAGGCTTTCGGGCCGGTGGAGGTGCTGAAGGGCATCGACCTCGAGGTCAATGACGGCGAATTCGTCGTCTTCGTCGGCCCGTCCGGCTGCGGAAAATCGACGCTGCTGCGCGTCATCGCCGGCCTGGAGGATTCGACGTCGGGCCGCGTGCTGATCGACGGCGCCGATGTCTCGATCACGCCGCCGGCGAAACGCGGCATCGCCATGGTGTTCCAGACCTACGCGCTCTATCCGCATCTGACGGTGAGGAACAACATGGCGCTTGGCCTGAAGCAGGCCGGCACGCCGGCGGCCGAGATCGAGCGCCGCATCAAGATCGCCTCCGCCATGCTGTCGCTGGAGCCCTATCTCGGGCGCCGGCCGGCGGAACTGTCCGGCGGCCAGCGCCAGCGCGTCGCCATCGGCCGCGCCGTGGTGCGCGAGCCAAAACTGTTCCTCTTCGACGAGCCGCTGTCGAACCTCGACGCGGCGCTGCGCGTCAACACCCGCCTGGAGATTGCGCAGCTGCACCGGCGGCTGAAGGCGACGATGGTCTACGTCACGCACGACCAGGTCGAGGCGATGACGCTGGCCGACAAGATCGTGGTGCTCAATGCCGGCCGCATCGAGCAGATCGGCAGCCCGATGGAACTCTATAATGCGCCGGCCAACGAATTCGTCGCCGGCTTCATCGGCTCGCCGAAGATGAATTTCATCGATGGTGCCAAATTGGGCGAGACGGCCAAGACCATCGGCGTGCGGCCGGAGCATCTCACCGTCGACGCGAAGTCCGGCGCCTGGAAAGGCACGGTGGTGCATGCCGAGCATCTCGGCGCCGACACCAACCTTTATCTCGACTGCGAGAAGGCCGGGCTGATCACCGTGCGCATCTTCGGCGTCTACAATGCCGAACCGGGCTCGGTGCTTTACGCGACGCCGGATGCGGCGAAGACGTACCGGTTCGGGGCCGATGGGAAGGTTTTGAAGTAGCGCCAGCTTCCCCTTCTCCCCCTGTGGGAGAAGGTGGCCGCGAAGCGGCCGGATGAGGGGTGTTGGAAGGATCACGACGCAGCAGAACTAGGCGCCCGGGAACCCTCAATCTTCGAGATTGCACTCCGTTGGAGCACCCCTCATCCGTCTCGGCGCTGCGCGCCGATCCACCTTCTCCCACAGGGGGAGAAGGGGAAGTCGGCGTTACACGTCCGCCCTGAAAGTCTGCTTCTGCTGGCCGAGCCCTTCGATGCCGAGCTCGACGACGTCGCCGGCCTTCAGGAACACCGGCGGCTTCATGCCGAGGCCAACACCGGGCGGGGTGCCGGTGGAGATGATGTCGCCGGGATGCAGCGACATGAACTGGCTGAGATAGGAGACCAGATACTTCACGCCGTAGACCATGGTCTTGGTCGAGCCGTTCTGCATGGTCTTGCCGTTGACGGTCAGCCACATCTTGAGGTTCTGCGGGTCGGCGACCTCGTCCTTGGTGACCAGCCACGGGCCGGTCGGGCCGAAGGTGTCGCAGGACTTGCCCTTGGTCCACTGGCCCTGGCGCTCGGCCTGGAAGGCGCGCTCGGACACGTCATGCGCGACGGCGTAGCCGGCGACATAATCCAGCGCGTCATCCTCCGAGACATACTTCGCCGTCTTGCCGATGACGACGGCAAGCTCGACCTCCCAGTCGGTCTTTTCAGAGCCGCGCGGGATCAGCACATCGTCATCCGGTCCGACGATCGCCGAGCTTGCCTTCATGAAGATGATCGGCTCGGACGGCACGGTGGCGCCGGTTTCGGCGGCGTGGTCGGAATAGTTGAGGCCGATGCAGATGAATTTGCCGGTGCCGGCGACGCAGGCGCCCAGGCGCGGCTTGCCGGAAACCACCGGCAGCGACTTCGAATCGAGTTTCGAGAGCATTTCCAGCGAGGCTGGATGAAGCGTCGTGCCGGCGATATCGGCGACATGAGCGGAAAGGTCGCGGATCGTCCCATCCGCATCGAGCAGGCCAGGCTTTTCGCTGCCAGCTTCGCCATAGCGCAACAACTTCATCTCAACTTCTCCACCTTGCGGCCAATGGCCGTTTTCACAAATCCCGTCAAAGCCAGCGGACCGTAATCGTCGACCCTGCCGGCGGCAAGCGCGCCATTTGTCCGAGCCGGCCAGCCGGGAGGATTTTCAGACGCTTCGATCCTTGTTCGGCAAACGCTATCCGGGATGCGATCTTCCTGTATTCGCTGACGATCTTTCGCGGCGGCGATCAGATCGACCAGCCGCCGTCGATGTTGTAGGCCTGCCCCGACGTATAGGTGGCGCCGGCCAGATAGACGGCGAGGTCGGCGATTTCCTCCGGCGTGCCGAGCCTGCCCATGGGCTGGCGGGCGATGAAGGCCGCGCGGGCCGCGTCATAGTCGCCCTGGGCATGCATGCGATCCTGCAGCGACGGGCTTTCGACCGTGCCCGGGCAGATGGCGTTGCAGCGAATGCCCTTGGCGACATAATCGGCGGCGACCGCCTTGGTCAGGCCGACCACGGCCGCCTTGGTCAGGCCGTAGACGAAGCGGTTCGGCACGCCCTTCTGCGAGCTTGCCAGCGACGCCATGTTGATGATCGAGCCGTCGCCGCGCTCCAGCATACCCGGAAGCACGGCGCGGATGGTGCGGATCATCGAACGGACGTTGAGGTTGAGCGCGAAGTCGAGATCCTCGTCCTTCATCTCGAGGATCGAGCCGCCATGGACGAAACCGGCGCAGTTGAACAGCACATCGACCCGGCCGATCTCAGCGAAGGCAGAAGCCACGGCCGCGTCGTTCAGCACATCGAGCTTGCGGGTCTCGATGCCGGGCGTCTTGCCCAATTCGGCCAGCAACGGCTCGTTGATATCGGTGGCGTGCACGGTCGCGCCCGCCTTGGCGAAAGCCAGCGCGCTTGCCCGGCCGATGCCTTGCGCCGCCGCGGTTATGACCACGATCTTGCCTGCCAGATCCGCCATGCTTTTTCTCCTCGCCTGATGCATCCGCCTCTATCGATGGCCGGCCCCGGCGTCGTGTGCCAGACAGCCAGCATCGTGCGGTCAGATTTCTGCTTCACATATAAAGATGTTTTTTCTCGTTAAAGAGCAAGGGCACGAGCGTCAAGCCCGAACGCGATCACCTTCGCGGCAGTCTTCAGCGAGAAACATCAGTCGCCGTAGGGAACCCAGATGTTCTTGACCTCGATGGCGCGGCGCAGGAAGGCCTCGCCGGCAGCCTGTTCCGACGCCCAGTCGAGCGTGCGGCCATTGCCGGTCCAGACGCGCTTGAGGTTGCCGATGGAGTCGGCTTCCGCCTTGGCGCAGGTGTCGGCATTGGCGAACACCCAGAGCCCGTCGACATCATCATGCTTGGCCAGCACGCCGCACAGCTCGGCGCTGCGGCCGGTGACGATGTTGATGGCGCCGGCAGGCAAGTCGGAATATTCGATCACCTGGTAGAGGTCGGTGGCCAGAAGCGGGTGGCGTTCGGATGGCACAGCTACCACGGTGTTGCCCATGGCCAGCGCCGGCGCGACCAGCGAGACGAAATTGAGCAGCGGCTGGTTGTCCGGTGCGACGATGCCGACGACGCCCACCGGCTCATGCAGCGCAAGTGTGACGACACGGGCCGGCGGCTGATGGACGCGGCCCTCGAACTTGTCGGCGAGGCCGGCATAGAGGAACAACCGCTCGATCGACTGCTCGATCTCCTCGCGCGCGGCCTTCGACATCACGCCGGTCAGCTGGACAAGGCGCGCGGCGAACTCGTCGGCGCGGCCCGACAGGTTCTCGGCGAAGTAATAGAGCACCTGGCTGCGGTTATAGGCGGTCGCATCCGGCCAGGCCTTGCAGGCACGCGCGGCGGCGACCGCGTCGCGGATATCCTTGCGGTTGCCGAGGCCGACTTCGCCGGCGAGCTTGCCCTTGGCGGTGGCGACGCCGAGCGAGTAATTGCCGTCCGGCCGCACCTGCTTGCCGCCGATGAACAGCTTTGCCGTGCGGTCGATGGCCAAGCCGTCGGCCTGCTCGACCGGCTGGGCCGAGCCGGTCGCGGCCGGCTTGATGGCAGGGCCGACCGGCAGCTTGGCGGCGAGATATTCGAACATGCCCTCGCGGCCGCCCTCGCGGCCGAAGCCGCTCTCGCGATAACCGCCGAAGCCGCAGGCGGCGTCGAACATGTTGGTGCCGTTGACCCACACCACGCCCGCCTTCAGCTGCGGCGCGACATGCAGGGCTAGGTTGACATTCTCGCTCCACACCGAAGCGGCAAGGCCGTAGCGCGTGTTGTTGGCAAGCTCGATCGCTTCCTCGGTATTGCGGAAGCTCATCGTCGCCAGCACCGGGCCGAAGACTTCTTCCTGCGCCAGAATATTAGCCGGCGAAACAGCTGTTGCGAGCGTCGGCAGGTGATAGTAGCCCGTCGTCGGCAGCGTGGCGTCAGGCTGCCAGCAGATGGCGCCCTGTTTGGCGCCCTCGGCGATGAGACCCTTGACGCGGTCGAGCTGCGTGCGGTCGACCAGCGGGCCGATATCGGTGTTCTTGTCGAGCGGGCTGCCGACACGCAGCCGGCTCATCCTGACCTTGACCTTGGCGATCAAGGCTTCCGCAATGCCTTCCTGCACCAGGAGGCGCGAGCCGGCGCAGCAGACCTGGCCCTGGTTGAACCAGATGCCGTCGACCAGACCCTCGACGGCGCTGTCGAGGTCGGCATCCTCGAAGACGATGAAGGCCGACTTGCCGCCGAGCTCCAACGACAGCTTCTTGCCTGAGCCGGCCGTCGCCTTGCGGATGATCTTGCCGACTTCCGACGAGCCGGTGAAGGCGATCTTCTGCACACCGGGATGGTTGACGATGGCCGCGCCCGCCTCGGGGCCACCCTGGACGATGTTGACGACGCCCTTCGGCACGCCGGCGCGTTCGCAGATCTCGGCGAACAATATGGCGGTGAGCGGCGTGAATTCGGCCGGCTTCAGCACCACCGTGCAACCGGCGGCAAGCGCCGGCGCGATCTTCCAGGCCAGCATCAGCAGCGGGAAATTCCACGGGATGACCTGGCCGACGACGCCGACCGGCTTGTGATCGGGGAAATCCTTCTCGAGCGTCTGCGCCCAGCCGGCATGATGGATGAAGTGGCGGATCGCCAGCGGCACGTCGATGTCGCGGCTCTCACGGATCGGCTTGCCGTTGTCGATCGATTCCAGCACCGCGAACAGGCGCTGGTGGCGCTGCATGGCGCGGCCGATAGCGTAGAGAACTTTTGCGCGGGCGTAGCCTGAGGATGCCGACCATTTGGGCAGCGCCTTGGCGGCCGCGGAGACCGCAGCGTCGATATCGGCGGCACCGGCGTCCGAGATTTTGGCCAGAAGTTTTCCCGAGGACGGTTCGCTGGTGTCGAACGTCTTGCCGCTGGCCGCCGCTTTCCAGGCGCCGTCGATGAACAGCGCTTTTGCGAAGTCGCGCCCGGCGAGCCAGGCATCCGCCTCGTTGCGGGCTTCCGGCGCCGGACCATATTCCATGGCGTGATAGCGTTCGAGGATGTTCATGGATTTGTTCCTTGAAGGTTGGCGCCAAGCCTAGCACCCCTCATCCGACCGAGCTTCGCTCGGCCACCTTCTCCGACAAGGGGAGAAGGGAAGGCGCATGTCTGCGGGCCACTCGGTTGCTCACAATGGTATTCGATTGGCAGACCGGGGCAGGGCCTGTCCTTCTCCCCTTGTGGGAGAAGGTGTCGCCGGAGGCGACGGATGAGGGGTGTTCCAGTCATCGCCGCGCTGACAAACTCACGCCATCGCGTGGCGATGGTTGGCCGAATAGTGGCCGGTCAAATGATGTTCGAGCTGGCGTTCGATGTCGGTGAGCAGGCTGGAGGCGCCGAAGCGGAACAAGGCCGGATCGAGCCAGGGCCGGCCGAGCTCTTCCTTCATCAGCACCAGCCAGTCGAGCGAGACCTTCGCTGTCGAAATGCCGCCGGCCGGCTTGAAGCCGACGAGATAGCCGGTTTCCTCGAAATAGGCGCGGATGGCGCGCACCATCGCAAGCCCGACGGGAAGCGTGGCGTTGACGCTTTCCTTGCCGGTCGAGGTCTTGATGAAGTCCGCCCCCGCCATCATCGCCACCATGGAGGCAAGCATGACGTTGCGCAGCGTTGCCAGGTCGCCGGTGCCGAGGATGACCTTGAGATGCGCATCGCCGCAGGCGGCGCGCATGGCGACGATCTCGTTGAACAGCTCGCGCCATTTTGCGCCGTAGACCAGGCCGCGCGGAATGACGACGTCGATCTCGTCGGCGCCGTCGCGCACCGAAGCCTCGATCTCCTGCAACCGGGTCGACAGCGGCGCCAAGCCATGCGGGAAGGCGGTCGAGACCGCGGCGACATGGATGCCGGTGCCGCGCACGGCGTCGACCGCGGTGGCGACGAAGGGATGGTAGACGCAGACCGCCGCCGGCCGGATGATTTCGCCGGCAATACCGAGACCCTCGACGATATCCCGGCGCAGCGGGTTGATCGCCTTGGCGCAGAGCCGGCGCACGCGTTCGTCCGTGTCGTTGGAGTTGAGCGTGGTGAGGTCCATGCAGGCGATGGCGCGCAACAGCCAGGCGGCCTGGTTGTCGGCCTTGATCGAGCGCCGCTTGGTCAGCGTCGCGACACGGCGCTCCAGCGCCGAGCGGTTGACGCTGCGCACTGATTCCAGGAAGCCGAGATCGAGCTTCATGCCGGGATTGCGGGCGATGCCGTGTTCCAGCGGCACTGGCGTGTTGGCGGCGGCGCGCGCCGGCAGCGGCATCACCTTGGAAGCTCCGGCACCTGCTTCGCGGATCGTGCTCATCTCCTGCCCTTTCACTCAGCGACCTCAGCCGAAGATAACCCGCGAAGTTGTCCTTCACGAGTCCTTCAGTGGGTCATAGCGGAAAAAGGCGGCGAAAGCAGCCAATTTTTGACCGCATGGTCAAAACTGCAAACTTGACAGGACGGCGATCTGATCAGCCGACGAAGGCACGCTCGACGACGAAGCTGGCCGGATGGCTGAGCGAACCTTCCTGGAAGCCGAGGCTTTCGGCGAGTTCCTTGACGTCCTTCAGCATATGCATCGAGCCGCAGATCATGATGCGGTCGGTCTCGGGATTGAGCTTGTCGATGCCGAGGTCGGAATAGAACTTGCCCGAGCCGATCAGCGCGGTGATGCGGCCCATGCGCGCCGACTCTTCCCGCGTCGTCGAATTGTAGAGCGTCACGCGGCCGCCGGTCAGCTCGCCGATCAGCGGATCGCTTTCGAGCGCGGCGACCAGTTCCTGGCCGTAAATGAGCTCGGCGTTGTCGCGGCAGGTGTGAGTGAGGATGACCTCGTCGAACTTCTCATAAGTGTCGGGGTCGCGCAGCAGGCTGGCGAAGGGCGCGATGCCGGTGCCGGTCGAGACCATGACCACGCGCTTGGCGGGCGTCAGCGCGTCGAGCACCAGCGTGCCGGTCGACTTCTGGCGCATGATGACGGTGTCGCCGACCTCAATCTTCTGCAGCTCGGAGGTCAGCGGGCCGTCCGGCACCTTGATCGAGAAGAATTCGAGCTCGTCGTCCCAGGCGGGGCTGGCGACCGAATAGGCGCGGAAGATCGGCTTCTCGGCATTGGGCAAGCCGATCATGACGAACTCGCCGGAGCGGAAGCGCAGCGACTGCGGCCGGGTGATGCGGAAGGAGAACAGCCGGTCGGTGTAGTGCTTCACCGACACCACGGTCTCGGCATAGACATTGGCCGGGATCGGGAACTGCAGCGGCTTCGAGCCGGCAACGCTCAACGCGGATGTCGTGTTCATTCCAACCCAACTTTCCGGCCCAGACGGAACGCGCTGGCGCCAAACTTTCTCCTGCGCGCCCGAACGGTCAGGTTCCGGCGTGCTCTCTGCACACTGCCAAGCGGTAAGCTCTTGTGTCCGGAATTTATTAGTATACAAATGATATTCAGGTCAAGATGGCAACGTAAAACGCCTTTCCAAACCGAGGCATATCCGTAGTCCTGGCATTTCGAGTTTCGGCAATGAATGAGAAATTTTCGGCGTCGGCGGGAAGCGTCGTTGCCGGCATCGATGTCGGCGGAACCTTCACCGATCTGCTGCTGATCGACGGCAAGGCGGGTGGCAAGGTCCATATCGCCAAGACGCCGACGACGGTGGAAAACCAGGCTTTCGGCGTGGTCGCCGCGCTTGGCGCGACCGGCTTTCCGATCGACGGCATCGACCTCATCGTGCACGGCACGACGACCACCACCAACGCCGTGCTGGAGCGCCGGCTGGCGCGGACCGGTATGATCACGACACGCGGCTTTCGCGACGTGATCGAGCTCGGCCGCCGCACAAGGCCGCAGGCCTATGGCATGACCGGAACCTTCGTGCCGGTCATTCCCCGCGACCTTCGGCTCGAAGTGTCGGAACGGGTCGAGGCTTCGGGCGCCGTACGCATCCAGCTCGACGAAACCGAGATGCGCGATGCGGTGAAAAAACTGCTCGAAGCCGGCTGTGAGTCACTCGTCATCCATTTCCTGCACTCCTACGCCAACCCCGCGCATGAGCGACGTGCCGCCGAGATCGCGGCGGAGCTTTGGCCGAACGGGCATATCACCACCGGACATGCGCTGCTTTCGGAAGCGCGCGAATTCGAGCGCGGCGTGACGGCGGCGGTCAACGCCTCGGTGCAGCCGATCCTCGAGCGCTATGTCGAGCGGCTGCGCAAGGAACTCGGCGCGAAAGGCTATGCGCGCGACTTCCTGATCATGAACGGCAATGGCGGCATGATCTCGGCCCGCTTCGTCACGCTGGAATCTGCCAAGACCGTGATGTCTGGCCCGGCGTCGGGCGTGATCGCCGCCGCCTATACGGGCAAGCGCGCCGGCTTCGGAAATCTCGTCACCTATGACATGGGTGGCACATCGACCGACGTGGCGCTGATCCGCAATGCCGAGCCCGCCGTCTCGAACGAGATCGAGATCGAATATGCGATGCCGATCCATGTGCCGATGGTGGCGGTGCACACGGTCGGCGCCGGCGGCGGTTCGATCGCCCGCGTCGATGCGGCCGGGCTGATCCAGATCGGCCCGGAAAGTGCTGGCGCCAATCCCGGCCCGATCTGCTACGGGCGCGGCGGCACCGAGCCGACCATCACCGACGCCAATCTGGTGCTGGGCCGCCTGGCGCCGAAGAAGCTGCTCGCGGTCGACAATCCAGTCACCGTCGAGCGCGTGACCGGCATTTTCGAGGAGAAGATCGGCAAGCGCACCGGCCTTTCCGGCGTCGAGGCGGCGGGCGCGGTGCTGCGGCTCGGCAACATGAAGATGGCCGGCGCCATCCGCATGGTTTCCGTCTCGCGCGGCCACGACCCCCGCGATTTCGCACTGTTCGCCTTCGGCGGCGCGGGGCCCTTGCATGCGACGGCGCTGGCGCGCGAACTGGGCCTGCCCAGGGTGCTGGTGCCGGCGCGCCCAGGCATCACCAATGCGCTTGGCTGCGTCGTCGCCGACATGCGGCATGACTTCGTCAACACAATCAACATGCCCGTTGCGAGCGTCGATGAAGCCAAGCTTCGCGAGGTGCTGGAACGGCACCGGGACGAAGGCGAGGCGTTGATCGCCAAGGAAGCCGTCAAGCCCGACGCGATCCGCGTCGCGCATACCGCCGACATGCAGTTCGTCGGCCAGACGCACATCATCAACGTGCCGCTGCCCTCGTCTTCCGTCTCACGGGAAACATTGCAGCTTCTGTTCGAAAAAGCCTATTTCGCCCGCTTCAAGGTCGAGCTGCCGGAGATCCGCGCCAATCTCGTCAACCTCAACACCTCGGTCACCGGCGTACGGCCGCAGATCGACCTGTCGCGGCTGATCGACCCGGCTGGACGCGGGGCAACGCTCGAGGAAGCGCGGCGCGAGATCCGGCCGGTCTGGTATCACGGCATTTGGCACGACACACCGGTCTATGCCCGCGAAAGGCTGCCGCTCGACGCAACAATCGAAGGGCCGGCGATCCTGGAGCAGATGGACGCCACGACCGTGCTCGAACCTGGCGACCGCGCACGCTCGGACGCCGACGGCAACATCATCATCGACATCGGCGAGGCCTAAGATGGCAAAGCTCGACACGATCACGCTTTCGGTGCTGCAGGCGGCGCTGCAACAGGTCTGCGACGAGATGGACCTGACCTTCTCCCGCGCCGCCTTCTCGCCGGTCATCGCCGAGGCCAATGACCGCTCCGACGGCATCTATTCGGCGGTCGACGGCTCGCTCATCGCGCAAGGCAGCCAGGGCCTGCCGGTGTTCGTCGGCGTGATGCAGTATTCGACCAAGACCGTGATCGAGATGATCGCCGACGGGCGCTGCCTCGCTCCTGAAGCGGGTGACATCTACATCGTCAACGATCCCTACCTCGGCGGCACGCATCTGATGGATGTGCGCTTCGTCATGCCGGTCTATCGCAGCGGAAAAATCTTCTGCTGGCTTTCCAACACCGGCCACTGGCCGGATATCGGCGGCTCGGTGCCGGGCGGCTTTTCGGCCTCGGCCACGGCGGTCGAGCAGGAAGGGCTCAGGCTGCCGCCGGTGAAACTGTTCAAGAAGGGCGTGCTCGATCCGGAGATCTACGCCATCATCTGCTCGAATATCCGCGTTGCCGACCAGCGCATCGGCGACATCCGCGCGCAGGCCGCCGCGCTGCTGATCGGCCAGGACAGGCTCAATGAAATCCTGGATCGTTACGGTGACGAAACCGTCATCGAGGCGATTGCCGAACTGCGCCGCCGCGCCGCCGAGCAGATGCGCGCCTCGATCGCCGTCATCCCCGACGGTACCTACCGCTCGCAGGCCTTCGTCGATTCCGACGGCGTGGTGAACGAGCCGCTGACCATCAATCTCGCTGTCGCGAAGAAGGGCGATACGCTCACCTTCGATTTCGCGGGCTCATCGAAGCCGTGCGCCGGGCCGATGAACAGCGTGCTGGCGACGACCTTGTCGTCGGTCTACCTCGCCATGCGCCATATCTTTCCGGAAGTGCCGATCAGCGCCGGCGCCTTCGAGCCGCTGCACGTCAAGCGGCCGGAAGGCACGTTCCTCGACGCCAAATATCCTCGGCCCGTGTCAGGCTGCGCGGCGGAAGTCTCGCAGCGCATCGCCGAAGCCGTGTTCGCGGCGATGGTGCAGGCGCTGCCGGAAAAGGTGACGGCCGCACCCGCCGGCTCCAGCGGCAATTTCGCGCTCGGCGGCAACGACCCGGCGCGCGGCCGCGACTATGTCATGTATCAGATTTCCGGCGGCGGCTACGGCGGCAACGCCGGCCATGACGGACTGAGCAATGGCTGCTCGACCATCGGCATCTCGAAGTCGCCGCCAGTCGAGATCATGGAGCAGGCCTTCCCGGTACTTTACCGGCACTATGCGCTGCGCGAGGGCTCCGGCGGCGCGGGGAAACATCGCGGCGGCTTCGGGCTCGCCTATGAAGTCGAGATCCTGCGCGGTGAAGCCCGCGCTTCCTTCGTTATGGACCATGGCCGCTTCGGGCCACAGGGCGCTCTCGGCGGCAAGGATGGCGCGCCGAACAGCGTGACCGTGTTCCGGAACGGCGAAGCGCATGTGCCGCCGCATCTTTCCAAGGAGCAGGACATCGCGCTCAAAGCTGGCGACCGCGTGCGCGTCGGCACGCCGGGCGGCGGCGGCTATGGCGATCCGCGCGAGCGCGATCCGAAGCAAATCGCCGAGGATGTCAGGCTTGGCTACTATACGGCCGAGCAGGCCAGGGAGATGTTCGACGCCGGTATTTCGTCACCGCCAACCTCTCAAGTATAGCGTACGTATATTACATATCCCTAATGCTATTGTTTCCGGGCGCTTCAAACACAAAGCAATCGGATAAGGATGTATTAAATAAACAACTATAGATAGAACCTCGACGGCGTTTCGGGGGACGTTGATGGTGCTATCCGGCGATTTACTTGAGGATGCAAGTTCACTAGGCCAGGCGCGGTGGCAACTCGGTCGGCTCGCGCGTTGCCCTGAATTGGGCAATGTTCCGCAAAAGCTGTTTGGGCTCTGCCTGGTCTATATTGCCGTGGCGGCGCTGATCTGGCCGTCGGCATATTACACGATGGCGCAGATGTATTTGCCGCGGCTCTTCGTCCTTGGGCCGCTCGGTTTTCTGGCCGTGGCGATCCCGGTGGCGATGGCCTTGTCGCCAAAGGCTCCGCTCACATTCATCGCGATATCGATCCGTGCCAATGGGTTGCGGGCGGCGATCATCGTGATCGTGTTCATCCTGACGCTCTCCGCGTTCACGACCTACAAGGTGAACATACCCGACATCGTTCCCTTTTACTGTGACGAAGCCCTGGCCGATTTCGGCGAGCTGCTGCACGGCCAGGCGCCATGGCGCATCGTTCACGCATTCGATTCCGACCTTCTGGCGATGGTCGTGTCGGTGACCTATGCCAAGCTCTGGTTTCTCGAATGGTTCGGCTTGGTGTTTTTTGCAGCACTGCTCGCCAACCAGCCGGTGCATCTGCGATATCTCACCGCGATGGCCCTTGTGCTTGTAGTGGTCGGAACGGTCATGGCGACGCTGTTTTCCTCCGTCGGCCCGATCTTCTACGATGAGTTGGTGGGTGGCGATCGCTATGCGGAGCTTCTGGAAGTGTTGAAGCAGCGGCCCGGCAACGAGCACGTGCTGTCTTATTCCAGCTACCTTCTTGCTACGTACAGGACCGACATGCTGGCGCTTGGTTCCGGGATTTCCGCCATGCCCAGCATGCATGTGGCGATCGCCACGCTGAACGCGTGCTACCTTGGGCGGCTCAACCGTTGGCTCGGCATTGCGGGCTGGGCATTCGCGATCGCCATCCTGTTCGGTTCGGTGTATTCGGGCTGGCATTATGCTGTTGACGGCTACGTCTCGATGCTGGTCGTGGTCTTGATCTGGCGGCGCACCGCAAGCATCAGCGACGGCAAACCGGATCCTTTCCGCCTGATGCAGGCCGCGCAAACGCTCTAGGGCAATTCCGGGCGGAAGGCTACGGCGAGCCGCCGAGCCCAACCGCTCACACTTTTCCTGGAATTGCTCTAAGCCAGCTTCGCCAGCAGCCGCAAAAAGGTTGCGGTCTCCTTGGCCGTCAGCGGCGCCAGTGTTTCCTCTGTAATCGTGCGGGCAAGCGGGATCAGCCGCTCGATCGCCGCGCGGCCTTCCGGCGTCAGGTTGACCAGCAGCCGCCTTTTGTCGACCTCGTGCTTGGAGACTTCGACCAAGCCCCGCGCCTTCAGCCGGTCGATGACGCCCTTCACGGTGGCGGCGTCCATCGCGATCAGCGTTCCGAGCTGGTTCTGCGAGGTCTCGCCGATGTCATGAAGCTTGGCCAGAGCAGCGAATTGCGGCGGCGTGAGATCACCAATATGCGAGGCGAAGAGCGCGACATGGCGCTGATGCGCCTTGCGCAGGATGAAGCCGACCTGGTCCTGCAGATGGTAGTTGTTCTCGTCGCCGTCTTCGGCCTCTACGAGCCGCAGCAGATTGTCCTCGCCGCTCATCTCAAACCGTCCCATGCCTTGATGTCCTGCGCCGCCAGGCCGCCCATACGGTTGTGGACGCGCGGACCACAGGTCATGGCGAGGCAGAACAGGATCTCGTCCGGACGCGGGCCATCGCTGATGCCAACCTCCATGGCGTCGAAATGGCTGCGCACATAGGCGGCGTTGATATGGCCGAGCGGCACGTCGAGCTTTGAACCGAAGGCGCCGACCTTCTTGGCCGACGGCACGATGGCCTTGGCGTCGCCGAGGCGCTCGCGCATGGCATAGCCGCCCGGCACGTGCCAGAGCGCGCCGTGCTCCAATTCGCCGGCGGCGCCGACGATGGCGCCCTTGCCGTAACCGTCTATCTTCTTCACGTCGCCGCCGAGCGCCGCGATCAGCCTGTCGGAGAGCAGAAGCCCGAGCGGCTTCAGGTCTTCCATCGCGTCTTGCAGGTCCTCGACATAGCGGCCGGCGAAGGGGTTCTTGACCACGGCGAGAGCCGCCGCGCGAAGGCGGGGTTCTTTCGCCACAGGGCCGCCATCATGGAAAATCTCCTCGGTCAGCACCGCGACCTTGCGGATCGGAAAGTCAGGCATGGGCAGTTTCCTTCGCTTTATGTTTGTTGGGCGCGGCGAGCGACACCGAGCCACTGATGCGGGCCTCGCCCGCGAGAAACAGCGCCGATGCGGCGATCAGGCCGCGCCGGCGAAAATCTTCGGCGACGGCAAGGCCGTTGTCCAGCGCCCGCGCAATCTCGCCGGGCGCGAGCGCGCCGACGCTTTGCGTCACCAGCATCTCGCCGAGATCGCTGTCGGGCGCCAGGTAGCGCGCCGCGGCGCGGGCGATGGCCGGATGTCCAGGCAGGTCGACGGCATTGGCGATCAGCGTCGCCGCCGCGTCGGCCTCGGCGCCAGTCGGCGCGAGAACGGTGACGGCGTCGGCAATACCCAGCGAAAACGACCGGCCGCGCCAGCCGCTGGTGGCAACGCCGCGCACGCCATCTTCGGCGC
Organism: Mesorhizobium sp. BH1-1-5; assembly: GCF_020165615.1. NCBI lineage: Bacteria > Pseudomonadati > Pseudomonadota > Alphaproteobacteria > Hyphomicrobiales > Phyllobacteriaceae > Mesorhizobium > Mesorhizobium sp. BH1-1-5. Next base: position 15,515 of record NZ_JAIUIM010000021.1, on the reverse strand, counting down.
GGATGGTGACACGATCAGCCATGCCATTGCCGGTGCCGGCGATCGCCACCATCATCGACTGGCTGATGCCAAGATGGAGAGCGCAATCGCCGCCATTGTTGACGTAAGCGCGCTCAAGCCGGCGACCGGCGAGCATTGAGCCAAGAATTTCGTCGGCTACCGAACCGGCAACGGCGGCCATCGGCGTGATGAAGCATTCCGCCAACGGCATGACGGCTGCTTCCATGCGGCGCGCGGTCGGCCCCGCGAAATTGCGTGGCGCCAGGAAGAATGCCGGCAGGCGCAATTCGGGAAGCTCTTCGACCACCTCGATCAGGATCGTCTGAAAGCGAGCGACCGCCTGTTCGTAAGCGGCGCGGCATTCATCCATTTCGCCGAAGGCCTCGACGATCAGGTCGATCGGCCCATGGTTGAGATGGAGCCGCCTGCCGTCGGCAAGCCAATGCGCCTGCGGGCCGTTCATCAGCCGGCACCATTCGCCGCCGCACGCCGCAGCTGCGCCAGCGGCGGCCAGGGGTTGTTGATCGGAGCCCCGGTGTTGCTGCGCGGATTGAGATACTCGCCGCCCTTGGCGAGGATATCCTCGACGCTGCGTATCTCGTTCTCGTAGCCGCCGAGCCGGACATAGTCGTCGCGGCGCAGCGTGAATTCGATCGGCGCCACAAGGGCCGGCGTCGGCACATAACCAAAAGCGCCTTCCGGCACGCGGGTGACGTCGACCATCAGCGTGATGCCGCCGCCCGGCCAGACATAAACCGGTGCACCGCCGACGGTCACATAAGTCTTCAATCCCTGCACCGAGCGGGTGAGGTTGACAGGGTTTTCGGTGACGCCGGCGCGCAGCGAACCGCCAGCGCCGCCGATGAACAGCACCGTGCACAAAGCCGGCTCGCAATTGTCCTCGATCAGCCCGACGGATTTTTGCAGCCGCTCGGGAAACGGCCTTTGGACCGGCTTCAGCTCATCGTCGAGCTCGTAATAGGCGAACTGCTCGCCGGTGGTCGACACCATCAGCAGCGACAGGCCGGGACGCGCGCCCTTCTTGGCGTTCCAGTCGCCCAGGATCGACAGCGGGTCGGAGATCGTGGTGCCGCCCCAGCCGAGGCCCGGTTCCGAGACCTTGAAGTAGCGGCCAGGGGTCGAACGGCGGCCGATGATCTTGATGCCCGTATCCTCCCAGCCCAGCACCTTGCCGGCCTGGTGCTCGGAGACGACGCCGGTGATGTGGTCGTCGACCACCACCACCTCGTCGACGAGGCCGCGCCATTGCGTGGCGAACATGCCGATGGTGGCCGAGCCGCAGCCGACGCGCATGCGGTGCTCGACCTTGCCGTCGATGACCGGCGCCTTGCCCGCCTCGACGACGACCGTCGCGCCGCCGTCGATGGTGAGCTCGACCGGCTTGCGGTTGCACAGGTTGAGCAGCGCGTCGCAGGTGGCGCGGCCTTCCTGCTTGGAGCCGCCGGTGAGGTGATGGACGCCGCCGAGCGACAGCATCTGCGAGCCGTATTCGCCGGTCGTGACATGGCCGATCGCCTCGCCTTCGACACGCACGATCGCCGTCTCGTCGCCGATATGGCGGTCGGTGTCGATCTTCACCTTGACGCCGCAATAGGAGAAGATGCCTTCGGTGACGACGGTGACGAGATCGACGCCTTCGACCTCCTGGCTGACGATGAAGGGCGCCGGCTTGTAATCCGGATAGGTGGTGCCGGCGCCGATGGCGGTGACGAAGCGGCGGCCGGTGTTGACCAGCTCGCCGTTCCAGGCTTCGCCCTCGGCGACGAAGGGCACGACCGCGCCGCCGGCCTCGGCGGCGTGGTCGAGGATGGTCAGCGGATCCATGCGCACAATGCGGCCGCCGACATTGCCGTAGCGGTCGCAGGCGCCGGTACGGCCGTCGGCGATGTAGCACATGACAGGGCAGGCGTCGCAGCGGATCTTTTCCGCCAGCTGCTTCTCGCCCGGATCGTGGGTTTCGAAACGTTCGGCAAGCTCGCTCATCGGCGCGCCTCCTTCTCACGGATCGCCGCCAGGATACGGCTCGGCGTCGCCGGCACCTTGGTGACCAGGACACCGGTGGCATGGCGGATGGCGTTGAGGATCGCCGGCGCCGTCGGGATCAGCACATGCTCGCCCAGGCCCTTGGCGCCGAAGGGTCCTTCCGGGTCCGGAACCTCCACCAGAATGTGCTCGACCGGCGGCACGTCGCCGATGGTGGGGATGAGGTAATCGTGCAAGTTCTCGGTGCGGCCGGGGATATATTCCTCCATCAGCGCCATGCCGATGCCCTGCGCGATGCCGCCCTCGATCTGGCCTTCGACCAGCACCGGATTGATCGCCTTGCCGACGTCATGCGCGGCGGTGATCCTGATCAGCTTCACGGTGCCGAGCTTGAGGTCGACCTCGAGTTCGGCGATCTGCGCGCCATAGCCGTAGACGGCATAGGGCTTGCCCTGGCCCTTGGCGTCGAGCGGCAGCGTCGGCGGGTCGTAGGTTTCCTCGGCGACGAAGACGTAGCCATCGGCATCGGTCTTGAGCGCCGACAGATCGATGCGCCGCGCGGCATCACCTTCGTGGATGGAGATGCTTGCGCCGTCGAGCGCGATCGTCGCTTGCCCGGAGACGTTGGCGAAGCGCAGGATTTTTTCGCGCAGCGCGCGCCCGGCCTTTTCAGCGGCCTTGCCTGTCACAAAAGTCTGGCGCGAGGCGGATGTCTTGCCGGCGTCGGGCGTGATGGCGGTGTCGGCGCTCTTCAGCTTGAACCTGTCCAGCGGCAGGCCGAGCGCGTCGGCGCAAATCTGGGTGATGACGGTGTTGGAGCCCTGGCCGATGTCGACGGCGCCCTGGTGCAGCACGACGTCGCCGGAAGCCGAGATGCCGACTTTGATGGTCGAGGGATTGGGCAGCGAGGTGTTGCCGCAGCCATACCAGCAGGAGGCGACGCCGACGCCGCGTTTGCTCGCCGTGTTGGTGGCATTGAAGGTTTCGGCATCGGCCAGCGCGCGCGCCCAATGCGGCTGAAGCTGCTCCAGGCATTCGCCGATGCCGACGCCCGTTTCCAGAAGCTGGCCGGTGACGGTTTCGCAGCCGTCGCGCAGGCAATTCTTCAGGCGGAAATCGAGCCGGTCCATGCCGAGCTTGCCGGCAAGCTCGTCATAGAGCATCTCCTGCATGATGGTGGACTGCGGCACGCCGAAGCCGCGGAAAGCGCCGGCGATCGGGCCGTTGGTGTGGATGGCATAGCCGGTCGCCCGGTAGTTCGGCGTCAGATAGGGGCCGGAGGCATGCACGGGGACGCGATTGGCGACCGTCGGCCCCCAGCTGGCATAGGCGCCGGTGTTGAAATCGCCCTCGAAGACCATGCCGGTGACACGTCCCTCGGCATCGGCGCCGATGGTCGCTTTCATCTCGGCCGGATGGCGCTTGGTGGTCGACATCATGGATTCGTTGCGCGTGTAGGCAAGTGCCGCCGGCCGCCCGGTCTTCATCGCGACAAGGCCGATGAGCGGCTGCAGCGAGACGTCGAGCTTCGAGCCGAAGCCGCCGCCCGTGGCGGTCGGCACGATGCGCACCTTGTCGACGGCAAGGCCCAGCACCTTCGCCGTCTCGTCGCGGTCCATGTAAGGCGCCTGGGTGCAGGCGACGACGACCAGCGTATCGCCATCCATATAAGCGTAGCCGGCTTCCGGCTCGATATAGGCATGCTCGACGAAGGAGGTCTCGATGGCGCCGGAAACGGTGGCGGCCGCGCCTGCCAGCGCTGCTTCCGGATCGCCGCGCTCGACCAGGCCGGAGGTGAGCAGGTTCGCCGGACGGTGGCTGTGGATCAGCGCGGCACCCTCGGCCTTCGCCTCGCCGGGCTGCAGCATATGCGGCAGCTCGGTCCAGGAAATCGGAAAATCCGTCAGGTCGAGATCGAGGATCGTTTCGCGCTCGCCCGCCACCAGCGCCACCGCCTCGCCGCGCAGCCGAGCAAAACCCTCGGCCAGCGCCGGCTGGTCGGCGAAGGGGCCGATGGCGCCGAAACAGTTCTTGCCTGGAATATCGACGGCGGTGAAGACGCCGGCGATGCCGGGGTGTGCGTCCGCCCATGTCTGCAAATCGCCGAAGCTGAAGCGGGCGTGATAATGCGGTGAGCGAACCACCAGCACCGATAGCGCATCGGCCGGAAAAGAGTCGCCGCCAAACTTCTCGTCGCCCGTGACTTTCGGCACGCCGTCAAGGCGGATCGGCGAGGCGCCAACGGCGTGGCCTGCTTGCGGCAGGCGAAGGTCGACGCCGTTCATATGCCGCGAGGCCTGCATCACCGCCGCAACGATTTTTCGATAGCCGGTGCAGCGGCACAGCACGCCGCCCAGCGCGTCCTGCGTCTCGGCTTCGCTCGGCGTTGGATTGCGCTCCAGCAGCGCGGTGGCCGCGACCAGCAGGCCGGGCGTGCAGATGCCGCATTGCGCGGCGCCGTGTTCGAGGAAGGACGCCTGCAGGGCGGACAGCCTGCCATTGGCAAGGCCCTCGACGGTGGTGACGGAAGCACCTCGCACCGAGGCCGCTGGCATCAGGCAGGCGCAGACCGGATTGCCGTCGACGAGCACCGTGCAGGCGCCGCAATCGCCGGCATCGCAGCCGACCTTGGTGCCGGTCAGCCGCAACACGTCGCGCAGAACCTGCGACAGGCGCCTGACCGGCGGCACCGAAACGCTGACGGCGGCACCGTTGACCTCGAAAGCAATGTCGGCGCGTTCAATGCCGGATTGGGCGATGCCGGACTGTGCCATGTTCATGCGGCCACCTTGCCTTGGTCGAGCCCGATCGCAGCGCGCACGGCGCGAACGACGATCTCGCGTGCCGCATCCTGCCGGTACTCGGCGCTGCCGCGCACGTCGGCGATCGGTGACAATTCATCCATCGGCGCGGGCAGAACCGCATCGGCAAGTGCAGGCGTGGCCGGCTGGCCGCGCAGGGCGGCCTCCACGCCGGCGAGACGGCGGGCGACCGCCGAGCATGAGCCGACGGCGATCGCCGCTTCGGCAACGACGCCATTCTCGACCACGAGCCGCGCCGCCGCCATGGCGATCGAGATGACGAGATAGCGCCGCGCGCCAAGCTTGACGAAGGCCGAATTGCCAGCCGTGGAGCGCTTCGGCACGCGGATGGCGGTGACCATCTCGCCGGCCTGCAGCGCCGTGCGCCGATTGCCCAGGATGAATGCGCCGAGCGGCAGATGGCGGATGGCTTTCGCCGAGCGCAGCTCGACATCGGCGTCGAGGGCCAAAAGCGCCGGCACGCCGTCGGCAGCGGGCGAGGCGTTGCAAAGATTGCCGGCAACCGAGGCGACATTCTGGATCTGGACCGAGCCGACTTCGCGCGCCGATGCCTTCAGCGCATCGAATGCGGCTGGCAGGGAGTGGCGGACGACGTCGGTCCAGGTCGTGCGGGCGCCGATCCGCCAATGCTCGTCCGTCTCGGCGATGCCGCGCAATCCGGCGAGACCGTTGATGTCGAGGATGTTGTCACGGAAGGGTTTGGCGCCCTGCGCCGGATAGAAATCCGTGCCGCCGGCCAGAATGCGCCAACGATCCTCGCCAAGCAAAGCGAGCGCCTCGTCGACCGTGGTGGGTTTCGCGTAACGGATCACGCTTTGCCTTCCCGAAAAGGGCCTTCCCAGAGCTTAGGCCTTCCCGTGGCCTCCCGAAGTGCCGGCTTCGGATCTTCTTGCCGGTCCCCGGACCGGTCAAATTCATTCGTATGCAAATGATATCAGGCCGGTCGGAATTGTCAAAGCCGGAGTTTGCGCCGCCAACACCTGAACGCGATTGTTATGGCGCCGGAGGTTGACGCCGCCGGCCATCTGGTCAAGGTTCCCTCTTCGGTCGCGTCAGCGGCTTTTGGACTGGAGCCCGCAAGCCAGACGAGAGGGCTGAAACGAGAGGGAGCCGCATGGCCGAAGAAGCGCTCATCGTCATCGACCTGCAGAACGATTTTTGCCCCGGCGGCGCGCTGGCGGTTGCCGGCGGCGACGAGATCGTGCCTTTGGTCAACGACCTGATCCGGCGGACCGATCATGTGATCCTGACGCAGGACTGGCACCCCGCCGGACATTCGAGCTTCGCCTCCAGCCATCCCGGCAAGCAGGCCTTCGAGACGATCGAGATGCCTTACGGGCCGCAGACGCTGTGGCCGGATCATTGCATCCAGGGGAGCCTCGGTTCCGATTTCCATTCAGGGCTTGCCTGGACCAAGGCGGAACTGGTGATCCGCAAGGGCTTCCGCACGGCGATCGACTCCTATTCGGCCTTCTTCGAGAACGACCATAAGACACCGACCGGCCTTGGCGGCTACCTCAAGGAACGCGGCATCGACACCATCACCCTGGTTGGGCTGGCCACCGATTTCTGCGTCGCCTTCTCGGCGCTCGACGCGGTGAAGCAGGGTTTCAGGACGACCGTGCGGCTCGACGCCTGCCGCGGCATCGACCTCAACGGCTCGGTCGAGACGATGCTGAAGCGCATGGACGAAGCCGGCGTGACGCTCGAAAACCATTCGGCGGACTGACCGGGCTGTGGGGAAGGTTCCCCCTCACCCGGATTGCCAGCCGAATTGCGAAGGGCAATTCGGGGCAATCCGACCTCTCCCCGAGGGGAGAGGAGGTAGCCAGTTTGCAGCGTCGGGATGCGGGTTCCTCCTTCTCCCCTTGTGGGAGAAGGGAGGGCGCGGAGTGGCCAGATGAGACGGCTTTTTCCGCTCGCCGTGCTCGCCATGGCGCTTCTGTTTCCAGCACAAGCGCTGGCCGCCGAAATCCGCGAACTGCCGGGCGCCGTCATGTCGCTATGGTGGGCACTTCCCTTTGCCGGCCTGCTCTTGTCGATCGCGACGGGGCCGCTGCTCTTCCCGCATGTGTGGGAGCATCACTATGGCAAGATCGCCGCGGCCTGGGTCGTGCTGGTGGTCGTCCCGCTGGCGGTCGCGTTCGGGCTTCCCGCGGCGGGCGAAGCGGTGCTGCACACGCTGCTCACCGAATATATGTCCTTCATCGTCCTGTTGTTCGCGCTCTACACGATTTCCGGAGGCATCCTGCTTGCCGGCAACATCCACGGCACGCCGCTCACCAATGCCGGGCTGCTGCTCATCGGCGCGGCGCTTGCCTCGGTCATCGGCACGACCGGCGCCTCGATGATCCTCATCCGGCCGATCCTGCGCGCCAACGACAACCGGCCGTTCAACGCCCATGTGGTGATCTTCTTCATCTTCCTGGTCTCCAACATCGGCGGCTCGCTGACGCCGCTCGGCGACCCGCCCTTATTCGTCGGCTTTCTGCGCGGCGTCGATTTCTTCTGGACGACCGCGAATCTGTGGCGAGAGACGCTGTTCACCGGCGGCCTGGTGCTCATCGCCTTCCTGGCGCTCGACATCGTGCTGCATCGGCGCGAGGGCGGCATGCCGAAGATCAAGGACCCTACGCCGGACACGAAAGTGCGCCTGCGCGGACTGGCCAATTTGCCGCTGCTTGCCGGCGTGATCGGCGCGATCCTGCTTTCAGCGAGTTGGAAGCCGGGCACCAGCATCCCGATCCTCGGCGTCAGCCTCGAGCTGCAGAACCTCGCCCGCGACGCCATCATCCTGGCGCTGGCCTTTCTGTCGCTTCGCGTCTCCTACAAGAGCCATAGGGAAGCCAATGGCTTCACCTGGGGGCCGATCGCCGAGGTGGCGAAATTGTTTGCCGGCATTTTCGTCTGCATCGTGCCGGTCATCGCCATCTTGCGGGCTGGCCATGAAGGCGCGCTGGCGCCGCTGGTGGCGCTCGTCACCTCCGCCGACGGCCAGCCGAACAACCTCGCCTATTTCTGGCTGACCGGGGCGCTGTCATCCTTCCTCGACAATGCGCCGACCTATCTGGTGTTCTTCGAGCTTGCCGGCGGCAACGCGCAGCACCTGATGACCGAGGCTGCCTCGACGCTGGCGGCGATCTCGGCCGGCGCGGTGTTCATGGGCGCCAACACCTATATCGGCAATGCGCCCAACTTCATGGTCTATGCCATCGCCCGGCATCGCGGCTTCAAGATGCCGGGCTTCTTCGGCTATATGATGTGGTCCGGCCTGGTGCTGATCCCGACGTTTTTGATTGCCGGGTTTTTGTTTTTCAGGTGAGCTGGAAAAGCCATCGCCGAGGAGCGACCGTCGAAGGCGAGCCATTCGTGGGGGACAATGACCATGCAAGCCGAAAGCCTGCCCTATCTGTCAGCCGAGTTCCTCGACCGCCTGACGATTTCGACGTCCGAGGTGGTCGACGAAATCGAGCGGCAGATCATCGGTCAGAGGCAGGGCGAGGTGTGGTGCGCGCCGAAGGCCGTGGTGCGGCCGGGCGACGACCGCTACATCATGGCCACTCTCGGTGTCGCGACCGAGCCACCGCTGCTGGCGACCAAATCGCTGGTGGTCAATCCCCGCAACGCCCAGCGCGGACTTGCTACCCTCAACTCGATCGTCACCCTTCTCGACGCCGAGACGGGACTGCCGCTTGCCGTGGTCGACGGCAATTGGGTGACCGAGAAGCGCACGGCCGGTCTAAGCGCTGTCGCGGCAAGGCGCCTGGCCCGGCCCGACTCGGCCAGCGTCGCCTTCATCGGATGCGGCGTTCAGGCGCGTGGCCATCTCGAGGTCCTGGCAGACCTTTTCCCGTTGCGGGAGATCAGGGCCTTCAGTCGGGGCAAAGCCAGTCGCGACGCATTCTGTCGTATGGCCGAGACGCGCGGTCTTACCGCGATGTCCTGTGATAACGCCAAGGCGGCGGTCGAAGGGGCCGACATCGTGGTGACGACGGTCACCCTGGTGCCTGAGCCCACACCATTTCTGGATGCGCGCTGGCTGAAGGCCGGCGTCTTTGTGACGATGACCGATCTGGCCCTGCCCTGGCTGCCGGAAAGCATGGCTGTCTTCGATCGCATTGTCATCGACGACCTGGCGCAAGAGGCGCAGGTGAGCAAGCCGATGGTGAAGTCCGAGCTCGTTGCAGGCGACTTGACGGGTTTGGTCGGTGGCGATGTGCCGGGGCGCCAGGGCGCAGGCGAGCGAACGGCTTTCGCGTTCCGCGGCATCGCGGTTGGCGATCTCGCGCTGGCCGGCCTGGCATTCGTGCGCGCGAAAGCGGTCGGCGCGCTGGGTGCATAGCCCAATTCGGTGTTGGCGTCAGTCGCTTCAGCCCACGCCGACATAGCGGCGCACGGCTGACGGGTCCGCCCGCAAAGCCTCGACATCGACAGTCTCGCGGTTGCGGCCGTTCTCGATGAAACAAACCCTGTCGGCGACCGACAGCACGGCGTCGACGCGCTGCTCGACCAGGATCGTCGAGACACCAAGCTCGCGCAGCTTCGCCACCGTCTCGCGGATCTTGGCGATCATCGACGGCATCAGCCCCTCGGTCGGCTCGTCGAGCAGGAGCACCTGCGGCTCGAGGCAGAGCGCGCGGGCCATGGCCAGCATCTGCTGCTCGCCGCCGGAGAGCGTGCCGGAGCGTTGCCTCAGCCGTTCCCTAAGCAGCGGGAAGAGATCGAGCACGCTCTCGCGAGTCTGCTTGCCCTTGCCGCGCGCCATCAGGCCGATCTCGATGTTTTCCGCCACGCTCATCTCGGCGAACAATCGCCTGCCCTGTGGCACATAGGCGACGCCGGCCTTCGGCACGTCATGCGCAGCGAGCCCGGTCAGTTCCTTGCCGTCCAGTTTGATCGAGCCGGCGGACGGCGGGACCAGCCCCATAATCGCCTTCAGCGTCGTCGTCTTGCCGGCGCCGTTGCGGCCGAACAGGCAAAGCACCTCGCCCTTGTTCAAGATGAGGTCGAGGCCGTAGAGCACCTGCACCTCGCCGTAGAAGCAATCGAGGCCGGAAATGGTGAGCAGGCCGCCATTGGTTCTAACGGAGTCAGCCATGGGTCGCTCCGAGATAGGCGTCCTGCACCTCGGCATTGGCGCGGATCTGCTCCGGCGTGCCCTCGGCCAGGATCTTTCCCGAATTGAAGACGGTGATGCGGTCGGCGAGTTGCATGACAACCGGCATGTTGTGCTCGATCAAAAGCACCGTTGCGTCCCTGGCGATCTCGCGCACCAAAGTGATGAAATTGTCGATCTCGCTATCGGCGAGCCCCTGCGTCGGCTCGTCGAGGATGAGCAGGCGCGGCTTCAGCGCCAGGCCCATCGCCACTTCGAGCAGGCGCTGGTGGCCATAGGACAATTGCCCGGCCAGCGTGCCGGCGCGATCGGCAAGGCCGGTGCGCTCGAGCGCGGCCATGACGCCGGTCCTGACCTGCCCCTTCGTGCGGCCGTCGGTCAGCGTGCGCTGCACCGGCAGCGCGACATTGTCGAAGGCGGTGAGGTTGGCGAAGACGCTGGTGATCTGGAAGGTGTAGGCGATGCCGAGGCGAACCCGTTTGTAGGCCGGCATGGTGGTGATGTCGGCGCCGTCGAAGACGACCATGCCGGAGGACGGCCGGATGCGGCCCGAGAGCAGGCTGACGAAAGTGGTCTTGCCGGCGCCGTTGGGCCCGATGATGGCGCGGATCTCGCCCGGCATCAGCGCGAAGTCGACGCCGTCGACGGCGCGCAGTCCGCCGAAATTCCGAGCCAAGCCTTTGGTGGTGAGCAGCGGCATCATGACAGCCACCCCAACCAGCGCTCGCGGATGCTGCCCAGGACGCCTTTCGGGAAGAACAGCACCAGAAGGATCAGCGCCACGCCGACGATCAGGAGATAAGCGGAGGTGAAGCCGCTGGTGATGTCGGTTACATAATACATGAACAGCGTGCCGATCAGCGGCCCGAGCGTGGTCGCGGCACCGCCGAGCAGCACCCAGAGCAGCGGCAGAATCGAATATTGCACGCCAGCGAAGCTCGAGCCGACATAGCCGAACAGCAAGGCATAGGCGGCGCCCGACGCCGCGCAGATGGCGCCGGAGGCAACGACCGCGGCAAGCTTGTTGGCGACGGTGTCGTAGCCAAGCATTTTTGTCCGTTCCTCGTTCTCGCGGATCGCGACCAGCACGCGGCCGAAGCGGGAACGGACAATCGCAAGCGTGACGAGCAGCACGACCGAAAACAGCGCCAGCGCGCTCATATAACGCACGGTCGGCTCGGTCAGGTCGAGAGATGCGCCGCCGATCGCGATCACCCGCGATGACTGCTGGATGACCAGGCCCTGGTCGCCGCCGGTCCAGACGGCGAAATAGAGGATGAGCAGGTAGAAAACCTGGGCGAACATCATGGTGACGATCATGAACGCCACGCCGGAAGTGCGCAGTGCCAACAGGCCTATGACCAAGGCGAGGACTGCGCCGCAGGCGACACCGGCCACAAAAGCTTCCGGCACACCCCAGCCAAGGTGGTAGACGGTCAAGCCCGCGCCATAGAGGCCGGCCGAGAAGAACATGGCGTGGCCGAGGCTGAGCAGGCCGACGTAACCGAAGAGCAGATTGTAGCCCATGGCGAAGACGGCGAGCGCCATGATGCGGGCGAACAGGCCCTGGTGATAATCCGGCAGGACGAAATTCAGCGCGAAGAGAAGCGCGATGACGCCGATATGCAGGGCGTAGGTCTTTGCCGGCGAAGCATCCCTCATCTGGACGTCGACCCGAACAGGCCTTGCGGACGGAACACCAGCACCATGGCGACGACCAGCGTGGCGATGATCTTGGCCAGCGTCGGCGAGAAGAACATCGAGATGATGCCGTCGGAAAGGCCGATCAGGATGGCGGCGACGACAGTGCCGCGCAACGAGCCGAGACCGCCGATGATGACGACGATGAAGGAGAGCAGCAGCGGGTCCTGCCCCATCAGGTAATGCGCCTGGCTGATCGGCACGATCAGCACCGCGGCGATCGCCGCCAGCATGGCGCCGACGGCGAAGACGCCGGCATAGACGCGCTCGACCGGGATGCCGAAAGCCTGCGCCGTCTCGCGATCATATTGCGTGGCGCGCATGATCAGGCCGATTTTCGTGCGCGTTAGCACCAACCAGGTGATCACCAGCAAAATGGCGGAGGCGGCGACGACCGACAGCTTGTAGCCGGAATAGCCGAACCAGGGCAAAAGGATGCGATAGCTGAAAGGCGGTTCAACCGGGCGCGCCTCAGGACCGTAGAAGGTCAGCGCCAGCTGCTGGATGATGTAGAGCATGCCGATGGTGGCGACGATGGTGCCTTCGGGATTGTAATTCAGCCGGCGCAGCACCAGCCGTTCGGCAATGAGCGCAACCAGCCCGACCAGCAAGGGCACGATCACCAGCGCGGCACCGAAGCCGATGGCCGGATGGCCCGAGATCGCCGTCGAAACCGCCCAGGCGAGCACCGCGCCCAACATGAAGAACTCGCCATGCGCGACGTTGACGACGCGCATGACGCCAAACACCAGCGACAGGCCGAGCGCCGTCAGCGCCAGCACGGCGGAGGTGACGAGGCCTTCGAGGGCGGCGAGGAGGAGGTGAGGTCCGAAGTGCATTACACGCAGGCAGGTGCCAAGCGCACCCCTCTCTGCCCTGCCGGGCATCTCCCCCTCAAGGGGGGAGATTGGCTGTCCCTACCGCTTTCGCCAGTCGCAAAGGCCGATAGGTGGCCGCCTTCGCACGAGCTGCTGATCTCCCCCCTCGAGGGGGAGATGTCCGACAGGACAGAGAGGGGGGCCTGGGCGCTCACGCTGGTTGGAATGAACCTACAGCGCCTGCGTCGTGTAATCCCCTTCCGGCTCGTAGAGGCCGTCCTCGATCTTGGTCTTGTGCACGACCTTGAGCTTGCCGCCTTCGACCTTGGAGATGTTCTGGATGCCGAAGCACTGGTGGATCTTGCCGTTGAAGGTTTTCGGACCCTGCGGATGCTCCGGCCCCTCGGCGAATTCCTTCAGCGCCTCGGTCGCCTCGACCAGCTTGGCGCGGTCTTCGGGCCCCTTGTAGCCGGCATCTTCCATCGCCTTTTTGACGACATAGAGCGTTTCCCAGCAGCCGAACATGTGGGCGGCGGTGGAGACGTCCTTGGCGTCGCCGACGGCTGCGCCGTTGTCGTCGATGCCGACGGCGGCGCGGTAGGCTTTCTGCGCCGCCGAGTCATCGGCCTGCGCGTAGCGCGGCGAGCCTTCCCAGAAATGGCTGCCGTCGAGGAATTCGAGGCCGGGGCTGTTGATGTCGACGGCTTCGAGCGAGTCGATGAAGCCGAAAAGCTGCGGCCGCTGCGAGCCGTAGAATTCGCCGAGCTCCTTGACGAAGGTGAGCACCGCCGGGCCGACCATGACGTGATAGATCACTTCGGTCTCGGCCGGGATCTGCGGGAAGTACTTCGTGAAGGAGCTTTCCGTCGGCGGGATGGCGATCTGGGCGATCACCTCGGCGCCCTGCGCCTTCAGCGCCGGCGGCAGGTAGTCGCGATGGTCATAGCCGAAGGCAAAGTCGGGGAAGATCTGCGTCACCTTCTTGCCGGCATTGGCCGCGATCCACGGCGCCATCGACTGGATCTGGCTCTTCACGTCGGTGATGCCGGGCTGGAAGACGTAACGGTTCAACTTGGTGGAGGCGACGTGATGGCCTTCGCTGACTACGAAATAGGGGATCTTGTTCTCGCCGGCGGCGGGCGCGGAGCCGATCACGACATGCGAGAACAAGGTACCGAAGACGATGTCGGTCTTGTGCTGCTTGGCGAACTTCGCCACCACCTCGGCGCCGCGCGCCGGATCGGTGCCGTCATCTTCGATGACCAGCTCGACCTGACGGCCGCTGATGCCGCCGGCATCGTTGATCGCCTTGACGGCGGCGGCGCTCGTCTTCTCGTACCAGCGGCCATAGGCGGCGCCGATGCCGGTGCGGTGCGACTGGAAGCCGATCTTGATCGGCGCCGAGCTCTGCGCCTGGCTGTAGCGGACGAAGCCCGGCGCCAGCCCCAGGCCCGCGCCGGCGGCGATGCCCTTCAGCGCGGTGCGGCGCGACAGCGTCGTCTTGGAGAGATCGAAAAATCCGTTTTTGTCAGCCATGTCCGTTCCCCTGTTTTTTCAGTCTTGACCAGCGATAAGGCGGCTAAACCATCCTCTTCCCGAGGATGGGAAAATTGCATGTGTACAAACTAAATCACCAAAGCTTTGGCCTGGCAAGCGAGCTTTACCCGACGGCATCGGAGGCGCGCCCTTGTGTCATCCGACGGTCGGCGTGGCAAGCAGCCAAAGGCCGAAGATCGTGTAGGCGATCATCAACAGCGTGAGCGGAAGCTGGCTGAGAGCCGCGCGGGAGGCTTGCGGATGCAGCCGGGCGGCAAGGCCATGCGCAACGAGCACGGCCAGCACATGGCCGGCTATGATCACGCCCGCCTGGACATTCCACAGCCACCAGGCGGACCGGGCGCCGGCGACGACGCCGGCCTCGACCATCATGTTGGCGGTGCCGAACAGGTTCCAGCCGCGCGCGAACGGGTCGGACAGGGCGACCAGCGCATACTGGCCGTCGATGAGCAGCACGGTGAGGTAATGCGCGATGTGATAGGCAAGCGCGATCGGCACGATCGACCAGACCAGCAGGCCGGCGGCTTCCGCGAAAGATTGTCGGTCTCCGGCAAGGCGTTGGCCAAGAAAGACGGTCAGCGCGAACACGACCGCGAGCAGGAAAAAGGTAAGCACCAGGCCAAAGCTGCCGATGCCGATCAATGCCGTGCGGCCGGGATATTCCAGCGGATTGACGCCGAACAGGCCAAGCCAGAAGAAGGTTTTCGACAGGCCATCGAAGGACACCGAAGAGAGCGCCAGCAGAAGAAAGGCCGTGCCGCTCAGCGGCAGCGGCCCGGCCGCCAGCAGCTTGGCGCCGGGCCAGCAGAGCGAGAGCCGGCCATCGAGGCGTTCGAACGGCGCGAAGCGGGAGACCATGGCGAAGAAGACTGTCAGGAATTCGCCCCGCCTGCTCCAGGCGCCGTAGCCGAAGATGAGCATGGCGGCGAAGCTCGCCAGCCAATAGAGGCCGGCAGCGTATGCCAGGCGGGCCGGATCGTCGGGGGCCGGATCGATCAGCTCGAACCAGGCGAAGGCGAAGAACAGCACGAAGGCCGGCCAGAAGCCGAGCCAATTGGGCAGGCGTGACGGCTTTGCATCGTCCGCGCGAAGGCCGAAGACGCGAGATGCGACGCGCCACGGTCCGCACCATGGGTTGAGCCACGACCAGAGGTCGCCCAAGACGCCCTGCAATAGTGTGAAGCCGGCCCAAAGCAACGTCCAGATCACCAGCGGCAGCGGGTTGGAGAGCGGGTCGCGGCTGCCGAAGATGCCGGCGGCGATCAGAAGTGCGAAGCCGGCAAAGGAAATGAGGCTGACTATGGTGCGCGGAGCGTCGCTGACGGTGAACAAGGACAAGCGACGGCGCCAGAAGCGGCCGAGGGCGGCACGCGACAGCAGCGCCAGGACGAGGAAGCTGACGGCGACGGCAAGCGCGCCGCCGACGAGGTAGTAGCCGGTCGGGAGAAGCAGCACATGGCCGCGGTCGGAGGCGTGGGCGAAGGCGGGGGTAGGGAG
>NZ_JAIUIM010000020.1:0-128955 GCF_020165615.1 Mesorhizobium sp. BH1-1-5 | reverse complement strand
ATTCTCAATGCAAAAGCACGCGACGCGCGCATCGAGTTCGCAAATGCAACTTGACACCTCAGATAGTCGCTCATCCGTCTCGGCGCTGCGCGCCGATCCACCTTCTCCCACAAGGGGAGAAGGAAAGAGTGCTACGCCAGCGTCCGCTCCACGATATCGCGCAAATCGGCCGACAGGTTCTCAACCTTCGCCATATCGAGCAGCGCCTGCTTGGCCTTGGCCTGCCGTCCGGGCTCCAGCGCGCGCCAGGACCGTAGCGCGGTCGCCAGCCTTGCCGCCACTTGCGGGTTGCGCTTTTCTACCTCCAGCACCGTCTCGGCGAAGAAACGGTAGCCTTCGCCGTCGGCGCGGTGGAATCCGGTCTGGTTGGCGCTGGAGAAGGTGCCGATCAGCGAACGCACGCGGTTCGGGTTGGCGATCGAGAAGGCCGGATGCCGCATGAGCTCGCGCACCTTCTCGACCGTGTTCGCGCCCGGCACGCCGGCCTGGATCTGGAACCATTTGTCGAGCACCAGCGCGTCGCCGCGATAGCGGGCCTCGAAGGCGGCCAGCGCCTCTTTGGCCTCGGCCGTGCCTGAATGGCGATGCGCCAGCACGGCGAGCGCAGCGGCGCGGTCGGTCATGTTGGTGGCGGCATCGAAGTGCCGCGCGGCGAGGGCGGCGCCGCCCGGCAGCAGCGACAGATAGTCGAGCAGGATATTGCGTAGCGCGCGCCGTCCTGCGCTCGCCGCGTCCGGGCTGAACGGACCCTTGTCGGCAAGCCTTTCGTAGAGCGCCCCGAAGGCCTCGCGGTTTGCCTCGCCGATCGTCCGCGCCAGCGCCTCGCGCGCGGCGAAGATGGCGTCGGGGTCGATGCCCTTGCCGATGTCGCGGGCAATGTCGGCTTCGCCGGGCAGCGATAGCGCCAGCGCCCGGTAGGCCGGCTCCAGCGTCCCGTCGCCGGCGATCCTGCCGGCGAGTTCGGCGAGCTTTGCCGTGAAGGCCGGCTGCTTGCCGCCGAGGAGCTGGCGGAAGGCGGCGATCAGCGCGTCGGTCAAAAGCGTGTTGAACGCCTGCCAGCGTGAGAAGGCGTCGCTGTCATGCGCCGCCAGGAAGAACTGGTCTTCCGGTTTCTGCTGCACCGAAAGCGTGATCGGCGCCGAGAAACCGCGGTTGAGCGACACCGAAGGCCGTTCCGAAACGCCCGAAAAACGCACCGTGTGCCGGCGCTTGCGGATATGGATGACGCCGTCATCCACAGTTGCGCCCTCGACGGCCGTCCAGGTGACGGGCTTGCCACCGGCGCCGACGAGCCCGAACGCAAGGGGAATATGCATCAGCCGCTTGCGGCTTTCCGACGGCGTCGGCGGCACCGACTGCTCGATCTCCAGCGTGAACTCCCTGGCCGCCGCGTTGTGCGTGGAGCTCACCGTCAGGTTCGGCGTGCCGGCCTGGTGATACCAGAGCGCGAATTGCGCCAGGTCGCGGCCCGAGACGTCCTCGAACACTTTGAGGAAATCCTCGATCGTCGCCGCCTCGCCGTCATGCCGCTCGAAATAGAGATCCATGCCGGCGCGGAAAGTCTCCGGCCCGAGGATGGTGCGGATCATGCGCACCACTTCCGAGCCCTTCTCGTAGACGGTCGCTGTGTAGAAGTTGTTGATCTCGCGGTAGCGGCGCGGCCTGACCGGATGCGCCAGCGGCCCCTGGTCTTCCGGGAACTGATGCGCGCGCAGCGTGCGCACTTCGGCGATGCGCTTCACCGCCCGCGAGCGCTGGTCGGCGGAGAATTCGTGGTCGCGGTAAACGGTCAGGCCTTCCTTCAGGCAGAGCTGGAACCAGTCGCGGCAAGTGATTCTGTTGCCAGTCCAATTGTGGAAATACTCGTGCGCGATGATCGCCTCGATATTGGCGAAGTCGGCATCTGTCGCGGTCTCCTCGTCGGCCAGCACATACTTGTCGTTGAAGACGTTGAGGCCCTTATTCTCCATCGCCCCCATGTTGAAGTCGGACACGGCGACGATGTTGAAGACGTAGAGGTCGTATTCGCGGCCGAAGGCTTCCTCGTCCCATTTCATCGAGCGTTTCAGCGCATCCATCGCATAGCCGGCAAGCCGCTCCTTGCCGGGCTCGACATAGATGCCGAGCTCGACCTCGCGGCCGGACATGGTGGTGAAGCTGCCCGCCACCTTACCGAGCGCGCCCGCCACCAGCGCGAAGAGGTAGGAAGGTTTGGGGAAGGGGTCGTGCCACACCGTGTAGTGCCGGCCATTGGCGAGGGCGCCGCGTTCGACGGGATTGCCGTTGGAGAGCAGCAACGGCGCATCGTTGTGCGGAGCCTCGATGCGCACGGTGTAGACCGACAGG
Organism: Mesorhizobium sp. BH1-1-5; assembly: GCF_020165615.1. NCBI lineage: Bacteria > Pseudomonadati > Pseudomonadota > Alphaproteobacteria > Hyphomicrobiales > Phyllobacteriaceae > Mesorhizobium > Mesorhizobium sp. BH1-1-5. The sequence continues at coordinate 126,609 of NZ_JAIUIM010000020.1, read as the reverse complement.
ATGTCGGGCCGGTCGAGGAAATAGGTGATCCGGCGAAAGCCTTCGGCCTCGCATTGCGTGCAATAGACGTTGCTGGAGCGGTAGAGGCCCATCAGCGCCTCGTTGCGCGAAGGCGCGATCTCGGTCTCCAGGCGAAGCTCGAAGCGCTGTGCCACCGGCGGCTTCAGGATCGTCAGCCGGTCCGGCGTCGCCTCATAGTCGCCGGCTGGGAGGGCCTGCCCATCGATGGCGAGGCCAAGCAGCGTCAACCCGTCGCCGTCGAGCACCAGCGGCGCCGAGGCGACAACGCCCTCGCGCCGTTCGATGGTAAGCAGCGCGGTGACATGGGTCGCGTCCGGCGACAGGCGGAAGTCCAGGCTGGTCGCGGGGATGAGATAGTCGCTGGGGCGATAGTCTTCGAGCTTGAAGACATGGCCGGTATCTGTGCGCATTCCTTGGGCTTTTCCTGTCGGTTTCGGGCGGAAAACCAGCCTGGCTGGTCCGAGATTTTTGAGGTGCGTGCTCTTTACACGAAACGGCCACGCGACAAAACTGCGGGATAGGATGTGTTTCGCAATTCCGGTTACACACTTTTCCTGGAATTGCTCTTGGGCTATTTGGCGGCTTCGTTTTCAGACCGTCCTTACGAGGCAAGATGACCGTCGATCATGCCGTCGGCCACAACACGCTGCGCGGCATCACGCTGAAGATCGTCTCGGTGACGGTCTTCGTCGGCATGCAGACCTGCATCAAGGCGGCCGGCGACGTGCCCGCCGGGCAGATCGTCTTCTTCCGCTCTTTCTTCGCGATCTTCCCGATCATTGCGTTCCTCGCCTTCAAGGGAGAGCTTGCCACGGCATTCACGACGAAGCGGCCGTTCAATCACATCGCGCGCGGCCTGGTCGGCGTCGGCGCCATGGGGCTCGGCTTCTTCGCGCTGACCCGGTTGCCGCTGCCGGAGGCGATCACGCTGAACTACGCCCAGCCGCTGCTGGTCGTCGTGTTCTCCTCGATCTTCCTCGGCGAGACGATCCGTGTCTATCGCTGGAGCGCGGTTGCCGTCGGCCTTGCCGGCGTGCTGATCATCTCCTGGCCCGAACTGACGCTGCTCAATTCCGACGAAGGCCTTGACGACCAGGAGGTGCTGGGCGTCATGGCCGCGCTGATCGCCGCTGCGATCTCAGCCGTCGCCATGCTTCTGGTGCGCAATCTCGTGCAGACGGAGAAGACGGCGACCATCGTGCTGTGGTTCTCCTCGACGGCTTCGGTGCTGTCGCTCTTCACGCTGCCCTTCGGCTGGCAGGTGCTGACGCCGATGCAGGCAGCGCTGCTTGTCGTCGCGGGCTTCTGCGGCGGACTCGGCCAGATCCTGATGACGGCAGCCTATCGCCATGCCGAGGCCTCGGTCGTGGCGCCCTTCGAATACACCTCGATGATCCTTGGCGTCGTCGTCGGCTATTTCGTCTTCGGCGACGTGACGTCGTTGAGCACGCTGATCGGCGGCATGATCGTGGTCGCCGCCGGCATCTTCATCATATGGCGCGAGCGTCAACTGGGTCTCGAGCGCACGCGCACCAGAACGGCGACGCCGCCGCAGGGGTGAAGGCTTACGAAGCGGTCGCCCGCTCCTTTGCCAGCCGCACCAGCACCGCGCGTGTCGACTCGTCGGCTGGGAAAAAGGATTCGATCGCCAGCTCCGACAGCGTAACGTCGAGGGGCGTGCCGAACACGGTGATCGTGCTGATGAAGGACAGCACTTGGTCGCCATGCGCGAGCCGCAGCGGATGCACGATGCCGCTCGGCTCGACCGGCGCCGGCCGGCTGCTCTTTAGTCCGGACGGATAGGCGCGCAGCTCGCGCTCCAGCTCGATCAGCACCGGATCGCCGGCCGCGTCGTTCTGCTGTTTCAGCCGTTCGAGAAGATGAGCCCGCCACTCCGCCAGATTGACGATGCGCGGCGCGACGCCGCCAGGATGGAGGCTGAGCCGCAGCACATTGACCGGCGGCGTAAGCAGCGACGCTTCGGAAATATCGGCGAGGAACGGGGCGATCGCGGTATTGGCGGAAACGAGGTTCCAATGCCGGTCGACCGCCAGCGCCGGAAAGGGTTCGTGTCCCTTGAGCACGGTCCCGACCGCGGCCATCGCCGGCGCCAGCGTTTTGTCGTTCAAGGGCTTCTCGCTGAAGCTCGGCGCGAAACCGGCGGCAAGCAGAAGCTGGTTGCGTTGCCTGAGCGGGATCGACAGTTGCTCGGCCAGATGCAGCACCATGTCACGCGACGGCTGGGCGCGGCCGCTCTCGACGAAGGAGAGATGCCGCTGCGAGATTTCGGCCTCCATGGCGAGGTCGAGCTGACTCATGCGGCGGCGCGTGCGCCATTCGCGGATGAGGCGGCCTGCGGAGGGTTCGGATGTGGCCATTGGGGAATGAGTAGGGCGGCGAGCGGCGCAATTCAATTACCTGGAAGGTCATAGCTCCCCCTTCTCCCACAAGGGGGAGAAGGGAAGGGCGCTCACACCAACGCCCGCAGCTTCGCCTTCACCTCGAGAAAATCACGCCAGGCCAGCTTCTTGTGCGCCGGCGTCCTCAAGAGATACGCCGGGTGCAGCGTCGGCATGGCCGGAATGGCTATGCCCGACGCCGTTGTGTGCGCACGCCAGTTGCCGCGCAGGCGCAGGATGCCTTCCGTTGTGTTGAGCAGCGTCTTGGCCGACGGGCCGCCGAGATTGACCAGCACCTTGGGATTGACCAGCTCGATCTGCCTTTCGATGAAGGGCCGGCAGATTTCGGTCTCGTGCGGCGTCGGCGTGCGGTTGCCCGGCGGCCGCCAGGGAATGACGTTGGCGATATAGGCCGAGTTGCGGTCGAGGCCGATCGCCGCCAGCATGCGGTCGAGCAGCCGGCCGGAGCGGCCGACGAAAGGCAGGCCTTCGAGGTCCTCGTCGCGGCCCGGCGCCTCGCCGACCAGCATCAGGTCGGCGTTCGGGTTGCCATCGGCGAAGACCAGGTTCTTGGCGGTGAATTTGAGATTGCAGCCATCGAAGGCGGCCATATGCTGGCGCAGCTCGTCGAGCGTCGTCGCGCGCGCTGCAAGCTGGCGCGCGGCGGCAGCCTGCGCCTCGTCGGGAACGGCGGCGGCCGCCGGCACCCGCGCGGGTGCGTCCGGAATGTTGCTCGCATCGATGCCGGATGGCGGCGCTGGCGGGTTGGGCCTCTCGGCGCGTTCGGGAGCCTGCTCGGGTGCCGGGCGGCTCTCTTCGCGGTGCGGCGCGGCCACCACGCGCTCGGCGGGACTGCGCCCGGCAGGACCGCGCTCGGCAGGCCTGCGTTCCGCCGACCTCGCCGCCGCTTCGGCAAACCGATTGATCGGGGCGTCTTCAAGTGCCTCGTCGACGCCGGCGCTGGCATAGAAGGCGAGCAGCTCGGCGATCTCGGCGGGTGTGCTGGGGGAGGCGGTAGTCATGGCGCCACCATCGTCCGCGCGGCGCCGATTTGCAAGTTGCCAGGTCCGCCTTGGATACCGGCCGTACTTCACCCGGTGGGTATGCGCGGATCCTGCACGATGTAAAATGTCCAGCGCGGTGTGTAGTCGGTGATCAGGAAATCGAAGGTCGCCGTCTTCAGCGGGTCGACCTTGCCGTTCTTGAACAGCAATTGATCATACGGTTCGAACCGCCGGTCGAAATCGGCGAAATTGCTCGACCAGATGTTGTCGGGTGTCTTGTTGCGCTGGTCGAAGGAAAGGCCGTCGCCGAACACGCTTGGCTGGTCGAGGATCTCCTGCAGCTCGAACTGGAACTCCACCCAGGGCAGCGCGCTGTTGTTCAGCACGTCGATGCGCATATACATCACGCCATTGGCGACTTCGCCGGCCTTGCCGAAGGGTTCGATCGGCTTGGTCGCGCGGATGGTCAGCGTCACCGGTGTCGCCGTGTTCAGCTCTTCCTTGATGACCAACGGGTCTTCCTTGGTACCGATGCCGGACACGGCGGTGATACGGAAGCCACCCAGCTCGTCGGAGAAGGAATAGGCGCCGGTCGCCCAGACCTTCACCGGGTCGGCCTCCGCCGGCAGGGTCAAAAAGAGGAGCGGAAGAACCGCGCGCCAGGCCAGGCCGGGCGTGAAGAGTAAGCGCTTCGATGGAAAGCCGGGCGGCTCTGGACTGCGCATGGCGTGAAGTATTGCCGATAACCAAGCCGTCGAACAATTAAAAACATGCGGGCGCGGCCTGGCCTGCCAACCGATTGGCGCTGGCCTATGCTTGGCTTGAGCCGTGCCATCGCCCGTTTGGCATGCAAGACCCGCGACTTTTTGTCGAAATCGGTGTTGTCACGTCAGCGCCGGTTTCGCGTCGCGAATTGATGCGCTATGCAGCGCGTGAGCCAGCAGAATGCGAAAACATGGCGAGCCAGTGAGGGGCCGATGAGCGAAATCGAACGCGAGAGCATGGAATTCGACGTGGTGATCGTCGGCGCGGGTCCCGCCGGCCTCGCCGCAGCGATCCGTCTGAAGCAGCTCAACCCCGAGCTTTCCGTCGTCGTGCTGGAGAAGGGTGGCGAGGTCGGCGCGCACATCCTTTCCGGTGCCGTCGTCGATCCGATCGGCATCGACCGGCTGCTGCCTGGCTGGCGCGAGGAGGGCGATCATCCATTCAAGACGCCGGTCACGGCGGATCATTTCCTGGTGCTGGGGCCGGCCGGCTCGTTCCGCCTGCCCAATTTCCTGATGCCGCCGCTGATGAACAATCACGGCAATTACATCGTCTCGCTCGGCAATGTCTGCCGCTGGCTGGCGATCAAGGCCGAGGCGCTGGGCGTCGAGATCTATCCGGGCTTCGCCGCCGCAAGCCTCGTCTACAACGACGCCGGCGCCGTCACCGGCGTCATCACCGGCGACATGGGCGTCGAGAAGGATGGCTCGCATGGCCCGGCCTACGCGCCTGGCATGGCGCTGATGGGCAAATATGTGCTGATCGGCGAGGGCGCGCGCGGTTCCTTGGCCAAGCAGCTCATCGCCAAGTACCAGCTTGCCGACGGCCGCGAGCCCGGCAAGTTCGGCATCGGCCTCAAGGAGCTCTGGCAGGTCAAGCCCGAGAACCACAAGCCGGGTCTCGTTCAGCATTCCTTCGGCTGGCCGCTCGACATGAAGACCGGCGGCGGCTCGTTCCTCTACCATCTCGAGGACAACCAGGTGGCGGTCGGCTTCGTCGTCCACCTGAACTACAAGAACCCCTATCTTTCGCCCTTCGAGGAGTTCCAGCGCTTCAAGACCCATCCGGCGATCGCCGGCACCTTCGAGGGCGCCAAGCGCATCGGCTATGGCGCGCGCGCCATCACAGAAGGCGGCTGGCAGTCGGTGCCGAAGCTTTCCTTCCCGGGCGGCGTGCTGATGGGTTGCGCTGCCGGCTTCGTCAACGTGCCGCGCATCAAGGGTTCGCACAATGCGGTGCTCTCCGGCATGCTGGCGGCCGAGCATGTGGCCGAGGCGATCGCCGGCGGCCGTGCCAATGACGAGCTTGCTTCCTACGAAGACGCCTGGCGCGGCACCGACATCGGCAAGGACCTGAAGAAGGTGCGCAACGTCAAGCCGCTCTGGTCGCGCTTCGGCACCATCGTCGGCGTCGGCATTGGCGGTCTCGATATGTGGCTGAACACGCTGTTCGGCTTCTCGCCCTTCGGCACGCTGAAGCACGGCAAGGCCGACTATGCGGCGCTCGAGCCGGCCTCCAAGCATCAGAAGATCGCCTATCCGAAGCCGGATGGCGTGCTGACCTTCGACCGGCTTTCCTCGGTATTCCTCTCCAACACCAACCATGAGGAAAACGAGCCGACCCACCTGATCGTCGGCGACATGGCGCTGCAGCAGCGTTCCGAGCACGACGTCTTTGCCGGTCCATCGACCCGCTACTGCCCGGCCGGCGTCTACGAATGGGTGGACAAGGACGGCAACGCCGCCGCCGACCCATCGGCCAAGGACGTGCGTTTCGTCATCAACGCGCAGAACTGCGTGCACTGCAAGACCTGCGACATCAAGGATCCGAACCAGAACATCAACTGGGTGCCGCCGCAGGGTGGTGAGGGACCAGTCTATCAGGGTATGTGATCCGGCCGCCGGCCGGGCACCTCGACCGCCGTTCGGCAACCATCCCGCGGTTCCGACCGGCCCGTTAACGGCGTTCAAGCGCTCAAGCTTGAAATTGCGCCCGGCTTATAGTTCCCTTCCCTGCGGATAGGGAGCAAATGACAATGCGGCTGGCGGTTCTTACATGCCTCGTCATGCTTGGCGGCCTGTGCGGCATCGCCCCAGAGGCCCTGGCCGGCACCAAGGTGCTGGTCACGACGCGCAGCTATGACATCGCCGGCACGACGGGCGCTGGGCTGGTCGAAGCGATGGACCGCAAAGGGCCCAAGCACGGCTTCATGACCCGCGCCATCGCCGACACCAGTTACGTCGTGAACTGGAACCTGAACGTGGATCGCGCCGCCGGCGTCTGTCGATTGCGGAGCGCCGGCGGAACGATGGAACTCACCTACACTTTTCCTCGCCTTGCTTCGCCGCCGACATCCAGGCTCGAGCGGCGCTGGCGGCGCTTCCTTGCCGGCGTCCACGCTCACGAGTACCACCACGGTCGCATCGCCAAGGCCATGATGCGCGCCACCGATAAGTCTATCGCCGGCCTTGAGCTGGCCGACAATTGGTTCTGCACCGCCACCCATCGCGAGGCCAGGCGCCGGATCGACGCCGTCTACGCGCAATATGAAGCCAAACAGAACGCCTTCGACGCGCGCGAGCACCGCGACGGCGGCCACGTCGACCGGCTGGTCAATGCGTTGATGGGCAAGAACTGAACTCCAGTCAGTTTGCCTGCCAGGCGGGAGCGTCAGCCTCGCGGCTTGTCCGGCGCGTCATTCGCCGCCAGCGCCGATTTATGCTCGTCCTCGGGCGCGTTGCTGTCGGTCGGCAGCGTGAATTCGACCAGCACCGGCAGATGATCGGAGCCGGTATCCTCCATCCGGGCCGACGACAGGATCGTCACCCCGCCCTTGCTGAACACCTGGTCGATCGGCAGGCCCGCATAGCGGCGCAGGAAATCAGGCAGCGTGCGGTGGATCCAGGTCGGGCCGGCCGACGGCATCAGCGTCATGCCGCTGAGCCGCGCCACCCGCCGCACCGCCGCGCTCCACGGCACGGCGTTGCAGTCGCCGGCCATGATGGCGGTCTCGCCGAGCCCGGCCAGCGGCTCTGCCAGTTCGCCGATCTGCCAGTACTGCTCCTTCGGCCACGGCCAGCTCAGATGGATCGCGGCGACGTTGACCGGAGCGCCGTTGAAATCGATCGTGGCGGTCGCCATCGCCCCGCGCGGCTCGCAGCGTGGCGCGGTGCCTGCGGCGAAGGGACGGCGCGAGAGCAGCGCGACGCCGAATATGCCGTTGGGATAGTCGCAAAGGATGCGATAGGGGTAGGCGCCCGCAATATAGCCGAGCTCCTTCGCCCACATGCCGGACACTTCGTCGAGCGTGATGACGTCGGGATTGGTCCGGCCGATCAGCGACAGCACCTTCTTCGGCGTCGGGTTGTTGAAGCGCAGGTTCATCTGCAGCAGGCTGTAGGTGATCCGGTCGGCGGGCTTTGCGATCGCCTGCTGCGTCGACAATCTGGGCAGCGCGCTCGTCGTCGTGGCGAAGCAGGCGATGGCGAAGATCAGTGCCGCAACGGCCTGCAGCCGGTAGGGACCGGCAAGCAGCGCCAGCGCGAGCAAGGCCGCAAGCAGGCTCAGATGCATGCGGAAATGCGAGAAGGAATCGAGAGCCGGATGCAGCGTGCCGAAGAACCCGGCCAGCAGCGCGGCCGAACATGCCATCATCGCCAGGAATGTCAGCTGAGCCACCATGCCCAAGCGCGCACCGCCCGTTGTCATTTGCTCCGACCGCCAGGGCATTTCACCGTTTCATGAAAAACGCCGAAATACCCTTTCTCTTGTTCTGACGGAAAACCGCTTCGCACTTTTCCTGAAATTGCTCCAGGTCAACCGTTCGGACCGCTTATCGGCCAAATTGGGGCCCAAGCAAGACGACCGGTTGCCTCGCTGGCGCGCGGCTACTGGAACGCCGTCTCCGAAAAGCTTCTGAGCTTGCGCGAATGCAGCCGCTCCATCGGCATCTCGGCCAGCTTCTCCATCGCCCTGATGCCGATGGTGAGATGCTGCGCCACCTGCCGCTTGTAGAACTCGGTCGCCATGCCGGGCAGCTTCAATTCGCCGTGCAGCGGCTTGTCGGAGACGCACAAAAGCGTCCCGTAGGGCACGCGGAAGCGGAAGCCGTTGGCGGCGATGGTGGCCGATTCCATGTCGAGCGCGATGGCGCGCGACTGCGACAGGCGCTGCACCGGTCCGCGCTGGTCGCGCAGTTCCCAGTTGCGGTTGTCGATGGTGGCGACGGTGCCCGTGCGCATGATGCGCTTGAGGTCGTAGCCGGAAAGGCCGGTGACTTCGGCGACCGCTTCCTGCAGCGCCACCTGGATTTCCGCCAGCGGCGGGATCGGCACCCAGACGGGCAGGTCGTCGTCCAGCACATGGTCCTCGCGCACATAGGCATGCGCCAGCACATAGTCGCCCAGCGCCTGTGTGTTGCGCAGGCCCGCGCAATGGCCGAGCATGACCCAGGCATGCGGCCTCAGCACCGCGATATGGTCGGTGATCGTCTTGGCGTTGGAAGGGCCGACGCCGATATTGACCATGGTGATGCCGCCATGGCCGGGTTTCTTCAGGTGATAGGCCGGCATCTGCGGCAGGCGCTGCGGCGGCGTGCCTTCCGGAACCGTTGCCCCGTTCTGGGTCACGACGTTGCCGGGTTCCACGAACTCGACATAGCCGCTGTCGCCGGCGGCCATCAATTCGCGGGCCCGCGCGACGAACTCGTCGATATAGAACTGGTAGTTGGTGAACAGCACGAAATTCTGGAAATGCTGCGGGCTGGTCGCCGTGTAATGCGTCATGCGGTGCAGCGAGTAGTCGATGCGTTGAGCGGTGAACGGCGCCAAAGGCCTTGGCTCGCCGAACGCCACCTCGAACGTGCCGTTGGCGATCTGGTCGTCGGTGCCGTCGAGATCCGGCACGTCGAACAGGTCCCGGATCGGCCGCTTGATGCGCTCGGCGGCCGCGCCGTCGACATAGGTGCCTTCGAGGAAGGCGAAATGCAGCGGGATCGGCGTGGTCGACTCCGAAACGGTTACCTGCACGCCGTGATTGCGCATGATGAGCCGAAGCTGCTCGACGAGGTAGTTCTCGAACAGTTGCGGCTGGGTGATGGTGGTGGCGAAATGCCCGGGCGTCGGCATATGGCCATAGGCCTGGCGCGAGTCGACCTGGCTGAACGAGGTCGTGGTGACGCCGATCTGCGGATAGAAGGCCCGGTAGCGCTTGCTCTCATCGCCTCCCGCGGCAAGCGCGGCGAAGGAATCGCGCAGGAATTTGGTGTTGCGGTCGTAGAGCGCCTGCAACGCCGCGACGGCCTTTCTGGCGTCGTGGAAGCTCTGCTTGCCGAAGGGCTCCGGCATGACGACGGATTCGATGGCTTGGGGGTAGATTCGCTTTTCCATGGCTCAATATAGAGATTTGGAAGAGCCGTTGGGAGGGGGAGGCGGGGGGAACGGCAATCCAAGTCGAGATTTTTTGTCGCTCAGATTCAAGGTGTGTTGAGATTCAGGTCAGGCCGAGTCGAAAATGGTGGCTCCCGAGTACCGGAGCGGAGCGTACTTGAAGTACGTGAGCACCGGAAGCGCAGGAAGCCGCCGTTTGCAGGCCGGCATCACCTGAATATCGGCATACCTTACCCGCGCTGCAGGCTGATCAGCAACACAAAGCCCACGCTGGTGTTCTTGTGCGCCGGCGCCTCAATCGTGTTGCCCGTATTGGCGCGCATCATCGGCACCGCCAGCACCGGGGCGGCGAGCAGCATCAGGATGAGCGTCGCCCGCGGCAGCAGCCTGAGGATATTCGTTGCGGTGGCGGTGATGCGGTTCATTTTGGTGGTGTCCCGAAATTCAGCTTGGTTGCTTCTTGGCTTTGTCGTTTCAGCGCTTCACTTGGTTCACGGCGCCGGAAATGAAGCCGTCGGCCGTTCCCACGAGCGGGTCGAATGGCCGGCCTCCGCCACCAGGATGGCGAAGAACATACCGAACAGGCTCATCAGCAGGCAGACGATGGTGAAGCGACGGGCAAGCATTTCTCTCTCCTTCAATGCGGGAGAGAATGCCGGAATGCCTCTGAACCGGTTCTGAGACCGGTATTCATCTGCGGTTCAAATTGATTGACGAGAGTTTGAACGGGCGCCGGTGCCACAGCGCGTCCGGGGAGAGCGCTGTCGCTCCAAAAAGAAACGGGGCCGCTTTGGCCCCGTTTGGACGATCCGGAATGTGGCGATCAGAGCTTGTGCCAGGTCTGGCTCTTGCAGATCAGGCCGCCGAGCACGCAACCGCTCATCTTGAGCGTGGTTCCTGTAAGGGTCGCCTTGCCGGAATAGGTCTTGTCATTCGCCGGGTCGGTGATGTTGCCGGCATATTTGTTGTCGCCGGCCGCCTTCAGCGAGCCGATCGTCTTGCCGGCATATTTGCCGGTCTTGAGCGTGATGGAAAACGAGCCGCCGCCGCCGATCGTCGCCGTCTCGCCGGATTGCGTCTTCCAACTGCCTTCGATCGGGTCGGCCCAGGCGGCACCCGCCATGATCAAGGTGGCCGCCAGGGCCAGGCTCATCTTTCGAAACATCTTGTCCTCCTCCCTATGGGGTTGCGGTGGGCTCCGATCCGCCCGTCTGCCCCTTACGCAAAGGTAAAGCTAATCCAGCTCCCGCCAAAACAAAAGCGGTGCCGCCAGGGAAGGTTGCAAGGATTTTCGCCACTCGTGCGGCTGAAAATAAACGCGACTGGAAAAACGCTTCGGTTTCCGTGGTTAGCGAAGTCTTGATTCCGCTCGCGGCAATTTTCATCGAATTTGATGCAAAAGGGCTGAAACGCTGGATTCCCATGCTTAACGGTTTTTCGCGTTTACCTCTTGTTTTAGCTTTGTTTTCCTCAAATTAAGCACGCCATTTAACGACGGATTCAAGGCCAGCCGTCATCCTCGAAAGCATCGAAAGAGCGGCTCGCCCCGAGGGACACCGGGGGAAAAGGAGGCAGCTCTCGGGAGCCAGACAGGGGATTGAAATGGCACGCTTTGAAATGCTTGAAGACGGCTTCGGCGCCATGGGGGCAACCGCCCAGGCCGACATTCTTTTCGAACTGGGCATGATGTATGCGACCGGCCGCGATTGCGAGACCGACGTCGTCGCCGCCCACAAATGGTTCAACATCGCCGCGATCAAGGGCTCGGCCCGCGCCGCCGAACTGCGCTCGGAATTGTCGTCCTCGATGTCGAAGCCCGAGATCGCCCGGGCGCTGCGCGAAGCGCGCGAATGGATGACGATGCACTGATCCTGGGGGATCAGTCCGAAGGGTTCAGGGGACAACGCCGCAACAAGACGGCCATTAGACAAGACCAAGAACGCGGCAGGCCAACGAACCTCAAGCCGTGCCGACCATGATCCCGAAAACTGGAGTCCGATTTTCGGATAAGATCATGGTCCACTAGAAACAGGGAAGCGAGCGGGTTTCAGGCACGGGGGCGTCCGGGGAGCTCGACTGCAAAAGCCGCGACCGACCGAAACAAGGTCGGCGCGGCTTTTTGCATTACGCTTGGTAATCAGCCGCGTGGCCCAAGAAATCCTCACCGGAATGAACCAAAACCTTCTGAATTGTCCTCTCGACAGTTTCAGCGAAGGGTGAAATTGTCCCGGCTCTGTGAAGAAGCGCCGGCCGGACGGCCGCGCGTAAGTGGAGGAGTTCTTATAGTCATGAAAAAATTGGGTATTTTGAGCGCGGCCGCATTTGGCCTGATGATGAGCGCCCCGGTTGCCTTCGCCGACGACATCACCATTTCGGTGGTCGGCCCGATGACCGGCCAGCTCGCCACCATCGGTGACCAGTTCAAGCAGGGCGCGCAGGCTGCCGCCGACGCCATCAACGCGGCCGGCGGCATCAACGGCTCCCAGATCAAGCTCGACATCGAGGACGACCAGTGCGATCCGAAGCAGGCGGTTTCGGTCGCCAACCGCATCGTCGCCAACGGCGTCAAGTTCGTCGACGGCCATGCCTGCTCGGGCTCGAGCATTCCGGCCTCGGCCGTCTATGCCGAAGCCGGCACGCTGATGATGAGCCCGGCCTCGTCCAACCCGGTGCTGACCGATGCCGCGGCCAAGGCCGGCTGGCCGACCATCATGCGCCTTTACACGCGTGACGACGCGCAGGGCGCCTTCATCGGCCCGTGGATCGCCAAGAAATACGCCGGCAAGAACGTTGTCGTCCTGCACGACAAGAGCGCCTACGGCCAGGGCGTTGCCGATGCGGTCAAGGCGACGATGAATGCCGGTGGCCTCAAGGAAGTCGACTATGAAGGCATCAATGCCGGCGAGAAGGACTATTCGGCTCTCGTCACCAAGCTGAAGGAACTCAAGGCCGACGTCGTCTATTTCGGCGGCTATCACCCGGAGGCGGGCTTGATCCTGCGCCAGGCGGCCGAGCAGAACGTCAAGTTCCAGCTGATCATGCCGGACTCGATCGCCTCGCCGGAATTCTGGCAGGTTGCCGGCCCGGCCGGCGAAGGCACCATGTTCGTCTTCCCGTCGGATCCGCAGGCAAAGCCTGAAGCGAAGGATGCGGTCGCCAAGATCAAGGCCGGCGGCTTCACGCCTGAAGGCTTCACGCTGTTCTCCTACGCCGTGATCCAGGCCGTGGCCGAGGGCGTCAAGCGCGCCGGCAGCGACGATCCGGCCAAGGTCGCCGAGGCGCTCAAGGACGGCAAGCCGATCAGCACCGTGGTCGGCGACGTCATCTTCGACGAGAAGGGCGACCTGAAGAACGCCAGCTACGACATCAACCAGTGGCACGACGGCAAATACGCGCCGATCCAGCCGTAATTCGGTTCTGCAATCGAGGAAATGGCCGGGGCTTGTCCCGGCCATTTTCGTTTCTGCTGTGGCATTGACGTGCAGGCGAGGGGGGGCGCCGGCCCGCCATACCTCTCTATTTTGTCTCGTTAACGAGACAACCGAATGAGCGCTCAGCCCTGGCCGTCCTCCGCGAAGCGCACCAGCACCGTGCCGTCGCTGACCTGCGCGCCCTCGGCGGCGATCTCGGCGATCACGCCGTCATGCGGGGCGGCGATCGTGTGCTCCATCTTCATCGCCTCGAGGATCAGAAGCGGTTGGCCCTTGATCACGGCATCGCCCGCCGCGGCGCGCACCAGCTTGACCAGCCCCGGCATCGGCGCGCGCAAGTTGCCTGCGGCGGCTCCCGCCTCGTCTGCCTTGGCGAGCGGATCGGGGACCGCGAACGTATAGCCGACCGCACCCTCGAAGACGGTGACGTGGCCCGGCCAGCGCGCGGCATGCGGCATGGTCCTCAGATCATGCATGTTCACCGCGTCGTGCGGCGCCTCCAGCGCCACCTGGAAGCGACCGTCCGGCCGTGCCGAAACCCTGGCCAGGATGGTCTCCTCGCCATGGCGCAGGCGGATGCGGCGCGCGAGCGTGTGGAAATGCGCATAGCCTGAAAGCGTGGACCATGGGTCGGCGGCTGGACCCGGCGCGCCGGCGTCCGTCGCGGCAAGCGCCGCGGCCGCAATCGTCTCGTCGCCAGGCGCGGGAATGGCGGTGAGCGCCTGCTGATGCCGGCCGATCAGACCGGTGTCGACGTCGCCGGCCGCGAAATCGGCGTCGGCGGTGAGCGCCGCCAGGAAGGCGGTGTTGACGGTCGAGCCGGCCACTTCGGTCCGGCTGAGGGCATCGCGCAGCGCGCCGAGCGCCGTGGCCCGGTCCTTGCCGTGTACCACCAGCTTGGCGATCATCGGGTCGTAGAAAGGCGAGATCGCATCGCCGGCGCGCACGCCGGTCTCGATGCGCATCTGAGCGCCCTCCGGCGCCGCGTAGGGGAATTTGAGATGATGCAGCGTGCCGGTCGCCGGCAGGAAGCCCTTGGCGGCGTCCTCGGCATAGAGGCGCGCCTCGAAAGCATGGCCGGTAAGCGCGATCTCGCCTTGCGTTTTCGGCAGTTTTTCGCCGGATGCCACGCGAAGCTGCCATTCGACGAGGTCGACGCCGGTGACCATCTCGGTGACGGGGTGCTCGACCTGCAGCCGCGTGTTCATCTCCATGAACCAGAAGCGGTCGGCCTTGAGGCCCTGCGAGGCATCGACGATGAACTCGATCGTGCCGGCGCCCGAATAATTGATCGCCTTGGCGGCCTTCACGGCCGCCTCCGTCATCGCCTTGCGCAGCGCCGGTGTCATGCCCGGGGCGGGCGCCTCTTCGATCACCTTCTGGTGGCGGCGCTGCGCCGAGCAGTCGCGTTCGAAAAGATGCACGGCATTGCCGAAATTGTCGCCGAACACTTGGCACTCGATATGGCGCGGCTTGTCGACGTACTTTTCCACCAGCACACGGTCGTCGCCGAACGCCGCTTTCGCTTCGCGTCGCGCGCCTGACAGCGCTTCGGAGAAATCGTCGGGGTGGTCGACGCGACGCATGCCCTTGCCGCCGCCGCCGGCGCGCGCCTTGATCAGGACGGGGTAGCCGATCTCGCGCGCCTTGGAAGCAAGCAGCACGATCTCCTGCGCCTCGCCATGATAGCCGGGCACAACAGGTACACCGGCCGCTTCCATCAGCCGCTTGGCGGCGTCCTTCAATCCCATGGCGCGGATCGAGGCGGCAGATGGGCCGATGAAGACGAGGCCCGCCGCCGTCACCTGGTCGACGAAATCGGGGTTTTCCGACAGGAAGCCGTAGCCGGGATGGATGGCTTCGGCACCCGTGGCAAGCGCCGCCGCGACGATCCTGTCGCCGCGCAGATAGCTTTCCCCGACGGGCGAGAGGCCGATATGCACTGCCTCGTCTGCCATGTCGACATGCAGGGCGCGGGCATCCGCATCCGAATAGACGGCGACGGTGCGAACGCCGAGCTTGCGGGCTGTGCGGATGACGCGACAGGCGATCTCGCCGCGATTGGCGATCAGGATCTTGCCGAACATGGAGCCTCCCGGTTTTGTCTTGGGCGGCGCCAGTCCTGCAGGCGTCTGCCTATTTCGACGCCGCGATGGCGCAGCCGCCGCTCGCCGTGTTGAGCCGCCACCTCTTCAGGCCGCCCTGGCAGTTGCGCAGCGCGACATCTTCCGCGGCCTTCTGGGACGGCGCGTTGAGCGCCTTGCCGCAGACGACATAGAGGTCCACCACGCGCGTATAGAAAGTCGTAGCATAAGCCGAATGGCCGCTCGCCGCGACGTAGGACCTGTAGGCGCTGGTGCATTGGTCCTTGGGATTCATCGACAAAGGTGGCGGGAAACGTTTGTCGCCCACGCTGCCCGCCAGGGAACCGGCGATGGCCGCGGTCGACGCCGAGAGCATAAGCAACGCCAGAAGTATAGAAGCGGGCGCGCGCCGAGTGTATTTCAGTTCCATTTTTTCCCCATCCCCATTGGATAATGCGGGATGAGAAATAGCGAATGTTCCGGGCTGTCGCCAGCCACGATCTGCAAGTTCGCACTTTCGTGAGAAAATGAAGGATTGCATTCATAAAGTTCAATCCCGACCCAGGGCGGCAATAGTCCGCCGATATAATTCTGCCGTATGCTCGTCGAAGCAGCAGAAAGTAACGACGTCAGGCGCCGTGCTTCTCCGCAGGAAGTCGCTTACAGTGCCGACGGCGATCCCGGTCGCTTCCTCTTTCGGAAAGCGGTAAATACCGGTCGAGATCGCCGGAAAGGCGATCGTGTGGCAATCATGGTCACGCGCGATTTCAAGCGAGCGCCGATAGCAGGAGGCGAGCATCTCGGCCTCGCCCTGGCCGCCGCCTTGCCAGACCGGCCCGACCGTGTGGATGATGTAGCGCGCCGGCAGGCGATAGCCCTTGGTCAGCTTGGCGTCGCCGGTCTTGCAGCCGTTGAGCATGCGGCATTCGGCAACCAGTTCCGGCCCGGCCGCGCGATGGATGGCGCCGTCGACGCCGCCGCCGCCGAGCAGCGAGGAATTGGCGGCGTTCACAATGGCGTCTACCGAAAGCCTGGTGATGTCGCCGGTGTGTATGCGGACCCTGTCGCCGATGCCGCTCATCGTCACATCCTGAACACGCCGAACTTCGTCTCCTCGACGCCGGCATTGAGCGCGGCCGAGAGGCTGAGCGCCAGCACGTCGCGGGTCTTGGCCGGATCGATGATGCCGTCGTCCCAGAGCCTGGCCGAGGAATAGAGCGGGTGGCCCTCATGCTCGTATTTCATCAGGATCGGTTTCCTGAACTTCGCCTCCTCCTCGGCGCTCCACGCACCGCCCTTGCGCTCGATGCCTTCGCGCTTGACCATGGCAAGCACGGTGGCCGCCTGCTCGCCACCCATCACCGAGATGCGCGCGTTGGGCCACATCCACAGGAAGCGGGGCGAATAGGCGCGGCCGCACATGCCGTAATTGCCGGCGCCGAACGAGCCGCCGATGATGATTGTGAGCTTTGGCACTTTTGCGGTGGCGACCGCCATCACCAGCTTGGCGCCGTCCTTGGCGATGCCGCCGGCCTCGTATTTTCGACCGACCATGAAGCCGGTGATGTTCTGCAAAAAGATCAGCGGAATGCCGCGCTGGCAGCAGAGTTCGATGAAGTGGGCGCCTTTGAGCGCGCTTTCGGAAAACAGCACGCCGTTGTTGCCGATGATGCCGACCGGCATGCCGTGCAGATGCGCGAAGCCGGTGACCAAAGTCGTGCCGTAGTTTTGCTTGAACTCGTCGAACTCCGAACCGTCGACGAGGCGCGCGATCACCTCGCGCACGTCATAGGGCTGGCGCAGATCCGTCGGCACGATGCCGTAGAGTTCCTGCGGATCGTAAAGCGGTTGAATCGGCTTCTGCAAATTCAGGCTTACGGCCTTGTTGCGATTCAGGTTCTTGATGATACGCCGGCAAATCGCCAAGGCGTGTTCGTCGTCCATGGCGTAGTGGTCGGCGACGCCGGAAAGCCTTGTGTGCACATCGCCGCCGCCAAGCTCCTCGGCGCTGACATCCTCGCCGGTGGCGGCCTTCACCAGCGGCGGGCCGCCGAGAAAAATGGTCGCCTGGTTGCGCACCATGATCGTTTCGTCCGACATCGCCGGTACATAGGCGCCGCCCGCCGTGCAGGAACCCATCACGCAGGCGATCTGCGGGATGCCGGCCGCCGACATGTTGGCCTGGTTGTAGAAGATGCGACCGAAATGCTCGCGGTCGGGGAAGACCGCGTCCTGGTTGGGCAGGTTGGCGCCGCCTGAGTCGACCAGATAGACGCAAGGCAGGTTGTTCTGCAGCGCGATCTCCTGCGCCCTCAGATGCTTCTTCACCGTCAGCGGATAATAGGTGCCGCCCTTCACCGTCGCGTCATTGACGACGACCATCACTTCCCGGCCTTCGACGCGGCCGACGCCGGTGATGATGCCGGCCGACGGAATGTCCTCGCCATACATCGACCATGCCGCGAACTGGCCGACCTCGAGGAAGGGCGAGCCGGCGTCGAGCAGTTGCGCCAGCCGCTCGCGCGGCAGAAGCTTGCCGCGCGAGACGTGGCGTTCGCGGGCTTCATCGGAGCCGCCGCGCTCGACGCTTGCCGCCTTCTCGGCGATGTCGGCAACGAGCGCGCGCATGCGCTCGGCATTGGCGCGGAAAGTGTCGGAGGAGGGGGAGATCTGGGAGGTCAAGGCAGGCATTGACGAACCTCAAATGATATCATATTTTAGTATCACGCCGGGGCTCTCGCCCTAACCCCAGAGGAGCTGACCACAACGGTATTCTATTGGGGAGGGCGAAAGCCATGAAAGCAGCGCACCGGCTGACACTGGACAAAATATTTGCGAACCCGGTCAGCCCCTCGATTAAGTGGCAAGATGTTGAGGCGTTGCTGATCGAGCTTGGAGCTGAGGTTTCGGAAGGCAGTGGTTCGCGGGTCCGATTCACAATATCCGGCCAAACGCTGTTCCTGCATCGGCCGCATCCGTCGCCCGATACCAAGCGGTGGGCGGTCAGGGATATCAGAGAATTTTTGACGAACGTTGGAATAAGGCCATGAAGCTTTACAAGGGATATGCCGGTTCGATCGAGTTCGACGACGAGGATATGGTCTTCCATGGCCGCATCCTTGGCATTCGCGACATCGTTACCTTTGAGGCCGAGACGGCTGAGGAACTGGTGAAATCGTTCCACGACAGCGTCGACGACTATCTTGCCTTTTGCAAAGAGCGCGGCGTCGATCCGCAAAAACCCTATTCCGGCAAGCTCGCTCTCCGCACCACGCCGGAAATCCATGCCTTGCTTGGCAAAGCAGCGGCCAGCGATGGAAAATCGATCAACCAGTGGGTTTCTGACACGCTCGCCGAGGCGGCGCGCAAGCGGGTCGATGAAAGCTCGACGAAGGTGACGAGCAGAGCTCACTAAACCCCCTCCGCCATGATCTCGCGTCCGATCAGCCAGCGGCGGATCTCGCTGGTGCCGGCGCCGATCTCATAGAGCTTGGCGTCGCGCAGCAGCCGTCCCGTCGGGTAGTCGTTGATATAGCCGTTGCCGCCGAGAAGCTGGATCGCGTCGAGCGCCATCTGCGTCGCTTTCTCCGCCGCGAAGAGCACGCAGCCGGCGGCGTCCTTGCGCGTGGTCTCGCCGCGGTCGCAGGCGGCCGCCACCGCATAGACATAGGCCCGCGCGGCGTTCATGGTCGAGTACATGTCGGCGAGCTTGCCCTGCACCAGCTGGAACGTCCCGATCGGCTGGCCGAACTGCTTGCGCTCGTGCACGTAAGGCACAGCGACGTCGAGGCAGGCCGCCATCAGCCCGATCGGGCCTCCGGAAAGCACGGTGCGTTCATAGTCGAGCCCCGACATCAGCACCTCGACGCCGCGCCCTTCCTCATGCAGCACATTCTCGAACGGCACCTCGACATTTTCGAAGACGAGCTCGCCGGTGTTGGAGCCGCGCATGCCGAGCTTGTCGAGCTTCTGCGCGACTGAAAAGCCGGCCATCGCCTTTTCGACGATGAAAGCGGTGATGCCGCGCGAATGGCGTTCCGGATCGGTCTTGGCATAGACCACCATCGTTCCGGCGTCGGGGCCGTTGGTGATCCACATTTTCGAGCCGTTGAGCACATAGCGGTCGTTGCGCTTTTCGGCGCGCAGCCTGAGCGACACCACGTCCGAGCCGGCGCCTGGTTCCGACATCGCCAGCGCGCCGACCGTTTCGCCCGCGCAAAGGGCAGGCAGGTACTTCTCCTTCTGCGCCGGAGTGGCCCAGCGGTTGATCTGGTTCACGCAGAGGTTCGAGTGCGCGCCGTAGGAGAGGCCGACCGAGGCCGATGCGCGCGAAATCTCCTCCATGGCCACGACATGCGCGAGATAGTTCATGCCGGTTCCGCCGAAATCCGGATCGGCGGTGATGCCGAGCAGGCCGAGCGCGCCGAGTTCGGCCCAGAGATGCGCGGGAAACTCGTTGGAGCGGTCGATCTCCGCCGCGATCGGCGCGATCCTGTCCTGCGCGAAGCGACGCACGGTATCGCGCAGCGCTTCGATGTCGGGATCAAGTCCGAAACTGAGCGTATTCGTGTACATGCCGTTCCTCCCTGCGCACGCCCCAGTCTTCGCGGGGATCATGCCTGTATCAGAGTGCCACGGCGTCCCCGGCGCGCCCGGAAGGACGTGCGGTGCCATGGCTGATTGTCGCGCCGACCAAGCGCATTGTCATCGAAAGATATGATGCCGTGACTTCAGCGATCGACAGCCGCTCGCCCGGCCGGAACCAGACGATGACGCCGGTCATCATCTGGATCAGCGCCATGGCTGTCAGGCCCGTATCGTCGATCTCGAAAGCGTCGGTTTCGGCGCCGTCGCGCAGGATCGCGCGCAGCTCCTTCTCATAGGCCGTGCGCATCTTGAGGACCTGCGTCAGTCTTTCATGCGAGAGGCTTCGCAACTCCATATTGGAGACATGGGTGGCGTGGCGTCGCTCGATATGGAAGGCGATGTGGTTCTCGACATAGGCGGCCAGCCGGGTGACCGGATCAGCTCTCGCCGGTCGCGCCGTTTCCCAAGCCTTGAGCAGACCTTCCATATGCTCTCGCATCAAGGTGAACAGCAGGTCTTCCTTGGTCGGGAAGTAACGGTAGAGCGCGGCCGCCTGCACGCCGACCTCCGCCGCCAGCTGCCGCATCGACATCGCCTCGTAGCCGAGGCGCGCGATCAGGCTGACCGCCGCCTCGCGGACGGCCGCTTCGGTTTTTCCCCCGTCGGAACCTGTGGTGCGCGCCATGTTCGCCTCCAGCAGCATTAATAAAACGAACGTTCAATTAATTTCAAGATGCCACATACGCTCTTTCTGGGTTGCGGAGGCGAGATGAGGCTAGACGATGATCATGAAATCCACCGGCGCGTCGTCGGCCGTTTCCTCGATCTCGACCTTCGAGACGAGCGCGCCTCGCGGTCCCTGCCACAGGCGTTCGATCATCGTGGAGACGGCGATATCGGCGCCGGCAATCAGCGCGGTGACCGAGCCGTCGCGCTCGTTGCGAACCCAACCTGTAAGCCCGAGACGCATGGCTTCGCCACGCGTCCAGACACGGTAGCTCACCCCTTGAACCTTGCCGGAAATGCGCACCCGAACGGCTCTTTGCTCACCCTGCATTCGTCCGCTCCAGAATCGTCTCCATCAATCTGGAGCACGAGGGGTGAAATGCAATCGGTTTGAGGCAGCAGTTCCCTTGATTGGATAATTGACTCAGTCAACCAATGAGGGAATTATCGGATGCAATGTCTCCAAGGAGGTCAGCATGCCGCACGAAGCCCTGGTTCATGAGATTCGTCGCTTCAACCGGTTCTATACCGGCCTGGTTGGGCTGCTCGATGAGACCTTGATGCAGAGTCCTTACACGCTGGTCGAAGCCCGCGTGCTGTTCGAGCTCGGGCGCAAGCCTCGGCGTGTCGGCGCTCGAGCCGGTTTCTGGCGCGCATGTTTCATCTCGATCTCGCGCCAGTGGCGTCGGAGTTGGCCGGCGAACTCAACCTCGCCCCTGCCTATCTCATGAGGGTCCTTCGCAAATGCACCGTCATTGGCCTGGCCGAGATGCGCGATGGCCCGGAGAACGGGCAGCCCGTTCTTGCGCTGACCACGCGGGGCAAGGCCGCGCTGGCTGATCTCGAGGCGGCGACGAACCGCGATCTCGCCCGCCTGATCGTCAAGCTCGAGGACAGGCAAGCCGCGGAGCTGTCCGATGCGCTGAACCGCGCGACACGCCTGCTGGCAGCCGCAGGACTATGAATTGCCCAATCTGTTCCCCAGGGAGCAGACAGATGGGCCAGGGTTTGGTCAGTTCCCCCGCGCCGCCGCAACCGCGCCCGGCAGTTCCTCTGCGAAGATGTCGAGCTCATGGTCGAGGCCGACGCTGACCCTGACGCAGCGGTCGAGCACCGGCACCATCGGCTTGCGGATGAACACGTCGCGCGACAAAAGGTTCTGCATCACTTTCAGCGCGAAGGCGCCGTCGCGGCCGCAGTCGATGGTGACGAAATTCGTTGCCGACGGCAGTGGCTTGAGATCGTTCTGCCTGGCGATGGTTGAAATGCGCTCGCGGCCTGCCGCCACGCGCGCCGTCACCGAACGCAGGTAGTCCTGGTCGGCAAGCGCCTCGAGACCGGCGACCTGCGCCATGCGGCTGACGCCGTAATGGTTGCGGATCTTCTCGAAGTCGCGGATCACCTCCGCCTCCGCCACGGCGTAGCCGCAGCGTATGCCGGCAAGCCCGTAAGCCTTGGAGAAGGTGCGCATGCGGATGACGTTCGGCCGCGCGACGTCGATCGCCGGCAGCGCCGAGGCCGGTCCCAGCTCGCCATAGGCCTCGTCGAGCACCAGCATGGTGGTTTCCGGCAGCGCCTCGATGAAGCGGATGACGTCCGGCGCCTCCCACCAGCTTCCCATCGGATTGTCGGGATTGGAGAGATAGACCAGCGGCGCCTTTTCGCTTGCGACCTTGCTCAGAAGCCCGCCCAGGTCCTCCTTGTCGTCGGCATAGGGCACCGTCACCAGGCGGCCGCCGACGCCGGCGATGTGGAAATTGAAGGTGGGATAGGCGCCGAGCGAGGTGACCACGGCATCGCCAGGGCCGACATACATGCGCGCCACCAGCCCGAGCAGGCCGTCGATGCCTTCGCCCACGACCACGTTTTCGACGGCCACGCCGTGATGCGCGGCGGCCGCCACCTTCAGCTCGTAATTGTCGGGATCGCAATACATCCACTGGTCGCGGGCGACGCTCTCCATACGGGCGATGACGCGCGGCGAAGGCCCGAAACTGCTTTCATTGGCGCCGATGCGGGCGCGGAACGGCCGGCCGCGCTCACGCTCCTGCGCCTCCGGACCCACGAACGGCACCGTGGTGGGGAGCGCACCGATGATTGGCGTGAGGGAGGGGCGCTGGCGCATGGCAATAGCTCGCGTGGAAGGGGCGTACTTGCTAGCGTGATCCCCCGGCCGGTGCAAGCTGGGGTCCGGGACCCCTCGCCCGGGGCACGGTCTCGTCCGGGCTGGATTCCGGCAGCTTCTTTTGCTAGCGAAGCGCCATGAACAACCGTCTGCCACCCGCCTGGGCCAAACATATCAAGTCCGGTGCGGTATCCAAGCCGTCCGCTCCGGCGCCCAGGCCCGGATTGCCGCATGCGAATCCCTCGAGACCGGACGCACGCGCGCAGTCGGACGACCTGCTGCTGAAGCAGGCCTATGACCATCAGCAAGCCAAGCGCCTGAAGCAGGCTCAGGATCTGTGCCTGCAGGTTCTGGCGCGCACGCCAAATCACCCGCGCGCCCTTTACATCATGGGAACCATAAGCCTGGGCTATGACGACGAGACGGCGTTGCAATATTTCGCCCGCGCCGCGGCGGAGGAACCACGGAACGCCTACTATCAACTCAGCCTGGGCGAAGCCTATGCGAGGGTCGGCGAACACTCGCTGGCGATCGAGCAAATGCGACGCGCTCTGGAACTGCAGCCCGATCTAGTCGTGGCTCTCAGTGCCTTGGGAAGCATCTATGTGGACTCCGATAAGCCCGATCTGGCGTTGCCGGTTTACGAGAAGGCCCTGAAAATCGCCCCCGATCATCCCGAGATCAGGGTGGGGCTCGCCAATGCCCTCAGCAGCGTGGGGCGCATGGACGAAGCGGCGGCTTGTCTAAACCAGGCGATAGAGGGGCGCATCAATGTACCGAGCGCCTATTACTACCTGGTGAATACGCGGAAGTTCACTGACGAGCCTCCGGAACTCCGCGCGGTTCTTGGTGAACTTGACAATTCGAAACTCGATCCGGGCGGCTCCCGGCTGCTCCACCATGCCGCGGGCAAGGTGCTCAACGATCTCAAACGCTATGATGAGGCGTTCGATCATTTCCGGAAGGCGAAACAGGTCTCGAAGCCATTCGACATCGATCGGTACCGTCGGTGGGTCGACGCGCTGATCGAACTCTTCACCCCCGGGTTGTTTGCCGCCGGGCACGGCTTTGGCAATCCCTCCGAAGTGCCGGTTTTCGTAGTTGGCATGCCTCGCTCCGGGACGACGCTGACGGAACAGATCCTGGCCAGTCATCCCGATGTCTACGGCGCGGGGGAACTTGCTAGGTTGGGGCGGGTTGCGAATGCCATCGGCCTCAAGCCCTCATTGGCCGGAAAGCTAAACGGGCGTGCCGATTCAATCACGCCGGAACTGTCGAACAAGCTCGCCAGCGAGCATTTGTCTTATCTCGCAGAACGGTCGGCCACGGCGCTGCGTGTCGTCGACAAGATGCCGCACAATTTTGAGCTGATCGGCCTTGTCAGCCTGCTCTTTCCCAAGGCGCGCATCATTCACTGCCGTCGCGACGCCATCGACAATTGTGTTTCCTGCTTCGTTCTGCCCTTCAATAGCTATCACAGCTACAGCAATGACCTGAGAACCCTCGGCTTATACTATCGAGAATATGACCGCCTGATGCGGCATTGGAACGAGGTGCTTCCGGGCCGTATCTTCGAGAATCGCTATGAGACGCTCGTTGACGACCAGGAGGCACAGTCGCGCCGGCTGATCGAATACATCGGCCTGCCGTGGGACGATGCCTGCCTGCGCTTTTTCGACAAGGAGGGTTCCGTGACCACGGCGAGCCGCTGGCAGGTCAGGCAGCCGATCTACAAGACGTCGGTCAAGCGCTGGAAAAACTATGAAAACGAAATTCAACCGCTGATCGAGGCGCTTGGCGATCTCGCGGATACTTGAACGACAGGCTCGCTGCTCACCCAGCTTTGACTGGATTCCATCGGTACTTTATTGGTAGCAGGCATGATGAACAATCGTCTGCCGCCTGCTTGGGCAAAACACCTCAAATCCGCCGCCACGCCGAAACCCGGATGGCCCCAGGCAAGTCCGCCACAGCCAAGTCTGCCGAAAACAAATTCGTTTGCACGCGCACAGGCCGATGACGCGTTGCTGAAGAAGGCCTATGAGCACCAACAAGCGAAACGGCTTGGCGAAGCACAGGACTTATGCCTTGAAGTGCTGGCGCGGACACCAAACCATCCGCTGGCCCTGTACATCATGGGCACGGTTAGCCTGGGCTACGACGACGAGGCGGCTCTGCGCTATTTCGCGCGCGCGGTCGCAGAGGAGCCGAAAAACGCATACTACCATCTCAGCTTCGGCGAGGCCTATGCTAAGCTGAGCGAATTCTCGGCCGCCATCAGATACATCCGGCATGCCTTGGAAATACAGCCCGATCTCGTCGAGGCCTTGTGCGCCTTGGGGCGTGTTTATACCCAGTTCGGCAAGCCCGACTTGGCATTGCCGCTTTACGAGAAGGCGCTGAAAATCAACCGTGACCACCCCAAGGCGCGGATCGGAATGGCCGCTACGCTCACTGGCCTTGGGCGTATGGACGAGGCCGGCGGGTATCTCAAAGAGGCGATTGAACGACGCGTCGACGCAGCGGCTGCTTATTACGAGCTCGTGCAGATCCGGAAGTTTACCGAAGAGCCCCCGGAGCTCCAATCGATCGTTCGCGAACTCGACCGTCCGGGGCTTAAGGCGGAGGGCGTGCAGAGCCTTCACTACGCCGCCGGTAAAGTGCTGAACGACCTCAAGCGCTACGCGGAAGCATTCGACCATTTCAACAAGGCCAAGCAGGCCGCCGGCTACAAGTTCGACATCGATCAGTATCGTCGTTTCGTGGACTCGATGATTGAAATCTTCACGCCCGGCCTGTTTGCCGCCGCGTCTGGCCTTGGCGATCCTTCCGATCTCCCTGTGTTCGTGGTTGGCATGCCCCGTTCCGGAACGACACTGACTGAGCAGATCCTGGCCAGTCATCCCGAAGTTCACGGCGCGGGGGAACTTGCAAAACTAAGGCGTGTGGCAAACGCAATCGACCTCAAATCGTCGGCAGAAGATCTGAGCAAGACCGTCAATTCCCTTACACCGGAACTGACCAGGACGCTGGCCGAAGAGCATCTGTCCTACCTCAGGGAGCGTGCGCCTGCTGCGCTCCGCGTCGTCGACAAGGAGCCGCACAATTTTGAGCTGGTCGGTCTTATCGCCCTTCTGTTCCCCAATGCGCGCATCGTTCACTGCCGCCGCGATGCCATCGACAATTGCGTGTCATGCTATGTCCTGCCCTTCAGCTCGTCACACAGCTACAATGCAGACCTGCGGGCACTCGGCCTGTACTATCGGGAATATGACCGCCTGATGCGTCACTGGAACGAGGTTTCCCCAGGCCGTATCCTTGAAAATCGCTATGAGACGCTTGTCGAGGATCAAGAGGCACAGTCGCGCCGGCTCATCGATCATCTCGGCCTGCCTTGGGATGACGCATGCCTGCGCTTCTTCGATCGGGAAGGGGCCGTCACCACGCCCAGCCGCTGGCAGGTTCGTCAGCCGATCTACAAATCGTCCGTGAAGCGCTGGAAGAATTACGAACGTCAGATACAGCCATTGATTGAAGCGTTGGGCGACCTCGCCGACGTTTGACTTTCGATCACGGGTGCGGCTGCTTCGGGGCGCCGTTTCCCCGGAATTTTAAAGCTTTCCATCGCGGTGCGGCGCAATCAGGTCGAACGCCTAGTGGCACCGCACAGGGATTTTGACCGGTCGGGTCTGTTTGCGTTGGCAAGTGGCATGCGTTGGGGATTTGGCCGAAACGCCCATCGCGATCGTCATCCACGGGTGGAGCAAGGAGCGAAGCGACGCGGCGCAGACCCGAGGATCCACTCCGTAACTTTGATCGTAGGGCGCTGCGGAGCAAAATTCTGCACCGCAGCGACGCTTCCAAGTCGCGGCATGGATTCTATGGTCTGCGCCGCGTCGCTTCGCTCCTTGCTCCGCCATGGAATGACGAGGTTGGGGCGGCTTCAACCAATTCCGGCTCGGTGCTTTGGCCGTAGCCTTCCGTCCGGAATTGCGCAAAAAACAAGGAGATAGAGCGCTTCGCCGTTTCCGTGAAACGGTGAAACGCTCTAACGGCGCCTCGGATATACTGCTGATGCGACACCCGAACCGCGCAGCCGTTTTGGGACATCCATCAAACAGAAAAGAAAAACCCGGCAGTTGCTCGCCGGGTTCTCCTGTCTCCCCAGAAATATCTGGTCTTAGAAGTCGCGCTGGAAGCGGACGATAGCGCCGACGGAGTTCTTCTTCTCGGAGCCGGCCCAAACGTTGCCGCGGTCGAAAGCTTCCGAACCGACGTGCTGGTAGTCAATTTCGGGCGTGACCGTCAGACCGGGAACAACGGTGTAGGCAATGTTGGCTGCGATGCCGTAGTCCTTCCACTGATCACCCGACACCTGAAGGTTGAACGAGGCCTTGTCGCTGAACTTGTAGGTGCCGCCGGCCCAGAAGCCCCAGTTGCCGCCCCACGGCTTGTAGAAGCCGCGACCGTTCGCAAAGGCAGTGTTGGGGTTGGCGTTGAAGTCGTTAAGCTTTCCCTCGCTGGCGTAACCGAACATGCCGAAAATCGACAGTTCGTTGGTCACGTTCACGTCCAGGCGAACCTTGCCGGATACATATTCGTAGTTGCTGTCATAGGCGACGACGCCGACGACATCACCCCAGCCCTGCGTGTACTTCAGGCCGCCGACGACATGCGGAACATAGCTGTCGATCGTCCCGACACCATAACCATAAGTAGCGCCTGGCGCCGCCTGGTCGGCGCCGCCCGAACCTTCTTCGAGAGAGGCCATCGCCGAGAAACCGTTGCCGGCGTCGAAGTAGTACTGAACGACACCGGTCTTGAACCCGCCGTAGGGAACGATGGTGTCGTTGACGACGTTGCCGGCGTAGCCGACGAACGTGTCGAAGGCCGATTCGTCCAAGCCGACCCGCAGGCCGCCGAGCTGAATCCAGGCAAAGTGCATATCGAAGCTGTTATGAGCACTATTGCCAGCCCCGTTGTCGAAGGGCGAATTTTGGAAGTTCATGCGCGTTTCGGTATAGGTCTTCAACGTGCCGAGCTCGGTTTCCTGGCCGGTCCAGGTCTTCAGCGTGAAGCGGGCGTCCTTGTACCAGGTGCCCTGGTTCTTGCCATTGACGACGTCGTCGGCGCGTGCGCCGGTGAACGTGCCGACATCGCCGAAGCCGGCGTCATAGCGGACATAGCCGCCGATGCGCAGGCAGGTTTCGGTGCCCGGGATGTAGAAGTAGCCGGAGCCGTAGACGTCGCAGATCTTGACGTATTCGGCCGGTTCCGGCTCGGCGACGGTCACCGCGTCGGCGGCGCGAGCACCGGAAACTGCGACCAGAGCCGCAGCTGAGCCGAGAAGAAGGCTCTTGATGTTCATTTTCTGACCTCCAGTCAGAATCGGACGGAAGCGATAGGCGCCATCGGTCGAAATCGCCACCAATGCCTTGTTATTGCTTTCTTTTTCGCCTTAGGCGGCCAAGCGGAGGGAATTTGCTCGGGCGGTTGCCCGTCCGGTTGCCGATGTGCGACGGAGTTCGGATGAAGTCGCTGGGGCTTGGCTCAGAAAGGCTGCGCAAGTCCCGATCCGCCGCTCATGATCCGGTGTCATGCCGGTATGGCGCCCGCTGTCGCAGCTGCCGTCCGAAGGATTTTTCGGCGATTATGGCGTCGGCTTGTTGATTGTGCCCGCGCTTTTCTTTATCCAGCGGCGCGACGGAGAGGTGGCCGAGTGGTCGAAGGCGCTCCCCTGCTAAGGGAGTAGAGGTCAAAAGCTTCTCGTGGGTTCGAATCCCATCCTCTCCGCCATCTTCCCCCGCGCCGCGCGCGACAAACCCCTCCCAAGGCGATTCTGCGGCAACAACCCGGCAGGGCGACTCGCCAGGCCGCCGCAATGCAGCCGGCCGATCGCCGGAAATGGGCGGATTCGGCGGCCGCACCGACCTCGATGGTTAACGAGAGCTTTCTGAGTGAGGCCAAATCGTGTCATTTGTGCAACAACGCCCGGCGATAGCGCCCGGACAGCCGTTGCGGCGGTACGATCGTGGTTGAACGGCGCCGGCTCATGGGTAATGTCAGCTTCGAAGGAGCGGCGCGGTGCGCATCTTTTTCGGTAGTGGGGATGGGGCAGGGAACGCTGTCCTTCAGCAAAAAATACCCAGACCCGTTTTTTAACTTTTGACTGGAGGTCAGAAAATGAACATCAAGAGCCTTCTTCTCGGCTCAGCTGCGGCTCTGGTCGCAGTTTCCGGTGCTCGCGCCGCGGACGCGGTGACCGTCGCCGAGCCGGAACCGGCCGAATACGTCAAGATCTGCGACGTGTACGGCGCCGGCTACTTCTACATCCCGGGCACCGAGACCTGCCTGCGCGTTGGCGGCTATCTCCGCTACGACGCCTCGGCTGGTGAGGCTGGCTCGTTCACGGGTCGCGGTACCGCCGACGTCATGAACGGCGACTCGCAGCGTTCCTGGCACAAAAATGCCCGCTTCGCGCTGAAGACCTGGACCGGCCAGGAAACCGAGCTCGGCACCTTGAAGACCTATACCGAGACCCGTTTCGACTTCAACGACGGTGCTACGGACGTCAACTCGCACTTTGCTTGGGTTCAGCTCGGCGGCCTGCGCATCGGCGCTGACGAATCGGCCTTCGACACCTTCCAGGGCTATGCCGGCTCGGTCATCAACGATACCATCGTTCCCTACGGCGGCTTCGACACCAACCTGATCAGCTACACCTTCGACGCTGGCAACGGCTTCTCGGCGATCATCTCCTTCGAAGAAGGCAATGCCTACGGTGGCTATCACTACGCCGACCGCGCCACCTCCCACACCGTTGACGGTGGCCGTTATGATGCGGGCAGCGAGCTTATCGACAGCTACGTGCCGCATATCGTCGGCGGCGTGAAGTGGACCCAGGGTTGGGGCGGCATCAGCGGCGTCGTCGCTTACAACAGCAACTGGGAAGAGTGGGCCGGCAAGGTTCGCTTGGACGTGAACGTCAACGACGCCTTCTCGCTGTTCGTCATCGGCGGCTACGGCACCGACGACAATGCTCCGCGCAACTTCTACAAGCCGTGGGGCGGCAACTGGGCTGTGTGGGGCGGTGGCACCTACAAGTTCAACGAGAAGACCTCGTTCAACCTCCAGGTCTCGTATGACCAGAAGAAGGAATTCGGTCTCGCGGCGAACGTCGCCTACACGATCGTTCCCGGCTTCTCGGTCATCACCGAACTTGACTGGGCTCACAACGACCACGACAAGAACGGCTACAACTGGACCGAAATTCCGGACGGCAAGAAGAACGCCCTCGGAGGCTTCGTCCGCTTCCAGCGCGACTTCTAAGGGCTGGAACCCTACAGGTGAAATCCGGCCCGGGCGTTTCCACGCCGGGGCCGTTTTTGTTTTCGCGACTGCGGCAATTCAAACGAAAGGATGGGGGTGAAACGGTAAGCTGATCGGGTCTGTTGAGCGATCTTGTGGGTTCCGCAACACGCGGATGAGGTCGTCGACAAGATTCGAAAACTCTTGAAAGGACATCTCCGAGCGGTTAGGGCTGGTCCCTTAACCACAGGGGGTGTGGCTAGAAATGTCGAACGAAGCGGTTCAAGAGGCCGAGGCCTCTGGTCATTTTGCGTTTTTCTCTTCTCAGAATTCGAAGTTTAACTACACGTATAACAAGCTCAGAGAAGTAAAATCGTATAGGATCGGGGAGCTTTTTGCAGCTTATCGAGATATACTCTGGGATGACGGGCGGCATAAATACAATGTCAGCTCTTTCATCGGTGAAATAGACGAGATCCTGCTCGGAGAACGTTTCAGCACCTTTGACCAGAACACCCTGGACAATCTTATCGGCACATTGCGCCAGCGCGGCAACAGCAACGCAACCATCAATCGCAAGATGGCTGCCCTCAGCAAATTGCTGCGTAAGGCGCATAAGATGGGAGATATCCACAGCCTGCCCGAATTCCGCCGCCAGAAGGAGCGGGCGGGACGGATTCGTTTCCTCGAAAGGGACGAAGAAGCCAGGCTGTTCGCGGCGATCAAGAGCCGTAGCGAGGACGCTTATAGGCTTTCCGTCTTCTTGGTCGATACCGGCTGCCGTCTCGGCGAGGCGCTCGGCCTGATCTGGAACGACATCCAGGAACACCGGGTCTCTTTCTGGATCACCAAATCCGGCCGCAGCCGCACCATTCCGATGACCGAACGCGTCAAGGAAGTCATCAAGCTGCCGCCAAACACGGAAGGACGCAGGCCGAAAGGCCCGTTCACCAAGCTGACTCAGGCGCAGTACCGCGCGATCTGGAACGAAGCGAAGACGGAAGTCGGTCTCGGCGCCGAC
Organism: Mesorhizobium sp. BH1-1-5; assembly: GCF_020165615.1. Lineage (NCBI taxonomy): Bacteria > Pseudomonadati > Pseudomonadota > Alphaproteobacteria > Hyphomicrobiales > Phyllobacteriaceae > Mesorhizobium > Mesorhizobium sp. BH1-1-5. Next base: position 95,751 of record NZ_JAIUIM010000020.1, on the reverse strand, counting down.
GAGCAGGTGGTGCCGCATATCCTGCGACACACTTGTGCTTCACGTCTCGTCCAGGGCGGTATCGACATAAGGCGCGTCCAGATGTGGCTGGGCCACCAGACATTGTCGATGACCATGCGTTACGCGCATCTGGCGACCAACGATCTCGATGGCTGCGTCGTCGTTCTCGAGAAGCCACGCGGCGACGAAGCGTCGTCCCGCTCGGCCGAAGCTTCCGTCTTCGCTTCGCCCCTCACGACGCCGACGTCTGCCCCGCCGGCTCGGAAAGCGAAAGGGCAGGAAGCGGCCAAGGCGCCCCGCAAGCGCTCGAAAGGCGAATAGACCGAGCGGATCGGCCTCGCCGGCTGTTGCAAATCTTTATTTCGATGGTAAGCCCGGGACTGAGATAGTCTCGGGCTTTACTTCATTTATTCGATCCGATCGAGGAACGCGGCGATCTTCCCGGGCAGGTCCCCGGTTTCGAGGAAGGGCGCGTGGCCCTGTCCTTCGACGGTGATCTGTTCCATGCCGGGATGCCGCTCCCGCATCGCTTGAACCGTCGCCGTGGAAAGCAGTTTCGAGTTTGCGCCGCGAAGGGCAAGCAGCGGAATGGCGGCAAGCGCGTCGAACTGCGGCCACAAATCCGGCAGCGGCTTACTGAAGTCGATGCCGGCCAGCGTGTCGACCAGCGCCGGATCGAAATCCGGAACCCAGCCGGCTTCCGTCTCGCGGCAGATTGCCCGGACCATCCGCGCCCAGTCGGCGTCGGTGAGCGCCGGGAAATCGGCGCCATGCACGCGCCGCTGGGCATCCGCCGCTTCGATGAATGTCTTCGGTTTCGGCGCACGGTCGAGATAGGAGCGGATATGGGCGAGGCCCTCCACCTCGATCACCGGGCCGATGTCGTTCAGCACGATGGTTTTCAACACGGCCGGCTTCAATGCGCCGAGCACATGGATGATCAGCCCGCCGCGCGACGTGCCGATGAAGGCGGCCTGTTCGATACCCAGCGCAGACAGCCCTGCAAGCACGTCACCGGCTTCGACCCCGACATTATAATGGCCGATATCGGGATCGCGGTCGGATTGCCCGCGACCGCGGTAGTCGAAGGCGACGACTTTCCGCGGCCTTTCCGCCTTGCTCGAGAGGTGGAGCGCCAGTTCGTGAAAGTCACGGGCGTTGCGGGTCAGGCCGGGCAGGCAGACGACCGGCCAGTCTTCGTTATTTGCTTCGTCATAGATACGGGCATGGAGCTTCAGGCCGTCAGGCGCGGGGTAGAAGAAGTCGGAGAAACCTACGTCGTTCGCCATCGCAATGTCGTTCCTCGCTGAGGTGACCGACAGCTACAGGCGAGGGCAGGGATCGTCAAATGAGCAAGCTTTTCTCCTTCTCCCCTTGTGGGGTCCGAAGGACGGGGCGAGACCCGTGGCTCGCCCCGGGCGGTGGATCGGCGCGATAGCGCCGAGACGGATGAGGGGTGTTCCAGCGAAGTGAGACGTTGGCGTTCCCTGGAGCACCCGTCATCCGTCGCCTTTGGCGACACCTTCTCCCACAAGGGGAGAAGGGGAAGTGCCCTCAGCTCCTCCCGTTCACGAGATCGCCCACGATGTCGTATTTGCCTGAAATACGCATCTTGTAGACCTCGTAATTCTCCATCACGCGTTGCACGTAACTTCTTGTTTCCGTGTAGGGAATCCGCTCGATCCAGTCGACGACAGCATCCACGTCCTTGCCGCGCGGGTCGCCGTATTTCGCTGCCCACTGGGCGGCGCGGTTCGGGCCGGCATTGTAGCCGGCGAAGGTGAGCACATAGGAACCGCCGAAACGGTCGAGCTGCTCGCCGAGAAAGGCCGAGCCCAGCGTCGCGTTGTAGCCGGCGTCTGTCGTCAGCCGTGTCTGCGAGAAACTCATGCCGGCCTTCTTCGCCAATTGCTTGGCCGTGCCCGGCATCAACTGCAGCAGGCCGCGCGCGCCGGCGCTGGAAACGGCGCCGACGTTGAACTCGCTTTCCTGGCGGGCGATGGCATAGGCAAGCGCTTTGCCGGATCCCGAAATATTGGCCGAATCGGGAATGACGCCAAGCGGATGCGACAGCGCGCCGACATCGATGCCGCGCTGGGCGGCGATCTTGCCGACCTTGAGCGCCATGAAATGGTTGCCCTGCTTTTCGGCCAGCACGGCAAGCAGCGCCAGCTCGCCCGGGCTGGTCAGCTGCCCGGCAAGGTCGCGGTAGAGCGTTTCGGCGTAGCGGTCATAACCCGCATCCTGCAGCCGCTTGATCGCGCTCACCGCCTCGCGACCGTCGAAGCTCTGGCGGTCGGCCGCGCTCGGTTTCGGATAGACGATGTTGAGGGTCCTCAAGCCCACGCGCTCGCCGGCGAGCTGGCCATAGAAGGTCGTGCCGTAGCTGGCCGCGCGCGTGAAATAGTCCTTGGCATTGCCTGGGCCGCCGGCTTCCGCCGCGCGGCCGAGCCAGTAATAGGCGCGCGACAGCGACACCGGTCCCTGGGCGAGCTCGGTGATGCGTGTGAAATGCCCGGCGGCGGTCGCCGGGTCGTTGAGACCGCGCAACGCATACCAGCCGGCGTGGAACTCGGCTTCAGCGGCGCTCGGCGGGCTCTCGGCGGCGTGCATGGAGACGATTTTGTAGGCTGTTTTCATGTCGCCCTGGTCGACCAGCTCGCGTGACAGCACACGGCGTTCGACCCACCAGGCATCGGGGTCGACCAAAGAATCGCGATCGGTCGGTGCCTTCATCACGACAGCAGCGGCATCGGCGAATTTCTGCTGCTTGCGCAGATACTCCGCCTCGGCGAAGAAATAGCCGGCCGAGCGCTGCGCCGCGGGCACCGCCTGCAACAGCTTGGCGGCGTTCTTGTCACCCTTGTCGGCGGCCGCCCACGCATCCGCCAGGGGCTGCGCTCCGGCGAGACCTGCGACGCGCAGCGCCGACGACGGCCGGTCGGCATAGAACATACGCTCCATGCGGTAGCGATGGTCGGCCGCCGGGATCAGCGTGCCGAACTCCTTGATGACGGTCGCCTCGTCCTTTGCTTCCAGCTTCTCCGTGCGCCAGAACGGCACCAGCACCGCGCGCGCCGCAGCCTTGTTGCCCAGCGCCACCTGCGAGCGGGCAAGGACGATCACGCCCTCGGGCGTCAGCGGCAGGCTGCGACCGAAGGCCTGCACCACCACTTGCGGCGGCGGATTCTCGCGATAGAGCGCGCGCTCGCTGTTCCTGCGCAGTGCGATCGTGCCGGGCCATCCAGGCAGCATCTTGGCCGCATCGGCAATCTCGCCGCTCGGCACCTTGTCGCCGCCGTAAAGCGCGATTGCCCAGGCAAGGATGTGGCGGTCGAGCGAGGTGGCGGGCAGCGTGTCGCGCGCATTGCGCGCGCCTGCAATATCGTTGGCGGCGAGCGCATCGAGCCCGCTCTTCAGTTGCGCTATGTCGGAGGACGGGGCGGTCGACGTCTGCCCTGGCGCCTGCGGTGCGTCGGGCGCGGGGATGGCAGCCGTCACGCGCACGTCGACGCTACCGCCGATCGCCACCGTAGGCGTCAGCGCGACGATCGCGCCCAAAAGCGCGAAAAGATGGGGCCGCCTCGTCGGCATTGCTTCAATCCTAGCACATCGTCAGCGGGTACGGGGCCTGGAAAGCCTAAACAGACTCTAAACTTGGGTGGTGAAGGGCTCGTAAACAAAAGGTTATCGAGGCCGTTCGAATTACACCCGCTGGCTCTATTGCGATCCTTGCCGCTGAACCATGTCGAGACTATGGTGCGCGGCTTCGCTTTCGGGTAGAAGGCGCGCAACCAACCGATCTAATGAACACCGATGCATGTCGCCCAAAAGTGGGAACCGGTTTTGGGACGACGACATGCATAAAGCCGACAAAGTTCCAAGGAGTTTGGACGACATGCTGAGAGGCTCGCTGACTGCGCTCGTGACACCGTTCGAAAAGAGCGGGCGCTTCGACGAGAAAGCCTTTCGCGCTTTCGTCGAATGGCAGATCGCCGAGGGCACCAAGGGTCTGGTTCCCGTCGGCACCACCGGCGAGTCGCCGACGCTGTCGCATGATGAGCACCGCCAGGTCGTCAAGGTCTGCATCGAGGTGGCCAAGGGCAGGGTACCGGTCGTCGCCGGCGCGGGCTCCAACAACACCGAGGAAGCTGTCGGGCTGGTGCAATATGCCGAAAAGGCCGGCGCCGATGCCGCCCTTGTCGTCACGCCTTACTACAACAGGCCCACGCAGCGCGGCCTCTATGAGCATTTCGCCGCTGTGGCCAAGGCCACCAAGCTGCCGATCATCATCTACAATATCCCGCCGCGTTCGGTGATCGACATGACGCCCGAGACGATGGGCAGGCTGCGCCACGACTTCAAGAACATTGCCGGCGTCAAGGACGCGACCGGCAAGGTCGAGCGCGTCTCCTATCAGCGCATGACCTGCGGCAAGGATTTCATCCAGCTTTCCGGCGAGGATGCCTCCGCGCTCGGCTTCAACGCCCATGGCGGCGTCGGCTGTATTTCGGTGACCTCGAATGTCGCGCCGCGGCTGTGCGCCGAATTCCAGGAAGCGACGCTCGCCGGCGATAGCGCCAAGGCGCTCGACCTGCAGGATCGGCTTCTGCCGCTGCATGAGGCGATCTTCATGGAGCCCGGCGTTTCCGGGTCGAAATATGCTCTGTCGAAGCTGGGCAGGATCGAGAATGTGGTGCGCTCGCCGCTGGTCACGGTCGAGACCTCGACTGCGCAAAAGATCGATGCGGCGCTCAAGCACGCCGGCTTGATTAACTAGGGATGAGGCGCCACCTCTCCGCATTATGAATCAAGTCAAGAAAGCCGACCCCAACAACAAGACCGTTGCTGAAAACCGCAAGGCGCGCTTTTCCTACGAGGTGCTCGACACGATCGAGACCGGCTTGGTGCTGACCGGCACCGAGGTCAAGTCGCTGCGCCAGGGCCAGGCCAACATCCAGGAATCCTATGCCTCCGCCGAGGGCGGCGAGATCTGGCTGATCAATTCCTATCTGCCGGAATATCTGCAGGCCAACCGCTTCAACCACGAGCCGCGCCGGCGCCGCAAATTGCTGGTCTCGAAGCGCGAGATGGCCAAGCTCTCGCAAAGCGTCGAGCGCGAGGGCATGACGCTGGTGCCGCTGAAAATCTATTTCAACGACCGCGGCCGCGCCAAGCTGCTGCTCGCGGTCGCTCGCGGCAAGAAACTGCACGACAAGCGCGAGACCGAAAAGCAGCGCGACTGGTCGCGCGAGAAGGGTCGGCTGCTGAAGGAGCGCGGCTGAGTTCTCGGGCTCGTGGCGTTCGCCGCCTGAAAAAAGCCACCGGTCAGCTTTCTGGTTCGGCCCGAACAGTATTTCCGACGGGGGTGGTCTTGGGGAAGCGGGTCGTTTTCTGGGGCCTTGCCGGCGTGGTTGTCGCCTGTGCCGTCGCGGCGGGCGCCTTCTTCTGGTTCCGTGGCTTTTCACCGAACCGTGCGGAGTTCCCGATCCGGGGCATCGACGTCTCCCACCACCAGGGAAAGATCGACTGGCAACGCGTCGCGGCCGACGATGTCGCCTTCGCCATCATCAAGGCGACCGAAGGCGGCACCCATGTCGACACCTTGTTCACGGCCAATCTGCGCGAAGCGCGGGCCGCGGGCCTTGCGGTCGGCGCCTATCACTTCTTCACCTTCTGCCGCCCTGGCGCCGACCAGGCGAAGAACTTCATTTCGGTGGTGCCGCGCGGCGAGCCGCTTTTGCCGCCGGTGGTCGACATCGAATTCGGCGGCAACTGTCCGCAGCGCCCGTCGCCTGAGCAGTTGAACGCCGAGCTTGCCGCTTTCCTCGGTCCTGTCGAGGCGGCGTTCGGCAAGCAGGCGATTTTCTATCTGACCGACGAGGCGGCCGACGCGTATTCCGGCGAGATCATCGCGCGTCGGCGCTGGCTGCGCTCATTGGCGATCAGGCCGGGCGAGAACGACTGGATCTACTGGCAGTATCACAATATGGGCCGCGTCGACGGCATCGAAGGCGATGTCGATCTGAACGTGCTGAAGGGCGGCCGCGAGACGCTGGCCGCGCTGTTTGCGCCGACGCCGTAAGTGCCCGGCGGCAGTCTCGAATCTGTTTCTGCGGCGTTTTGCGTATATCGCTGAAAAGTCTCACGATCCGCCTGGCGCCGGCGCATTCAGGTTTGCGCCGGCACCACGTCTCCCGATCGCCGAGAAGGCCATTCCCGCTGCCATGATCGCGATGGCCGCGAACTGGATCGCCATCGGCGTTTCGCCGAGCACCGCCATGCCGACAAGCACCGTGGCGATCGGTATGCCGGGCAGGAACAGGGATGCCGCCTGCGGCCCCAGTTGGCGGACGATGTAAGTGTAGAGGAACATGGCCGCGGCGCCGGCCAGAATCCCCTGAATGACGATCTGGCTGACGATCTCCATGGCACTCGCGGCATGGATATGGCTCGGCGCGAAGAGATAGAGAAGCGGCAACGGCAGGCACGACAGGAGCACAACCGCCGCTGTCGCCGTGACCGGATCGGCACGCCACTGCCTCACCAGAACGGCATAGGTCGAAAACATAAGACCGGACCCGATGAAAAGAATATCACCGATGAGGACGCTGCTGGCACCGTCACGCGCTGGCGCGATGAACAGCAAAAGGCCGGCTACAATCACGACGACGCCGATAGTCCGTTGCTGGGAAACGCTGTCATTGAAGAAGACACGCGACAGCAGGGACGAAAAGAAGACGATCGACGCAGGACAGAGCGCGGCCGCGTGGGCGGCAGGCGCATAGGTCAGGCCCCAATTGATGATCAGCGGATAAGGCAAGCCGGCCAGCGCCGCCAATGCCAAAGCCCGTCTCCAGCCCAGCGCCCTCATGTTTGCGAAGCCGCTGCGCCAGACGATCGGCAGAAAGACCGCCCCCGCCCCGCCAAAGCGCAAGGCGGCCAGATCTGTCGCCGTCAGATGCTCCCGGAGGCTGAAGCGGGCGGCGACGAATTGGATAGCGTAGATGCCGATCATGGTGAGGCCCGCGATAATCGCCAGTCTCGTGTTTCCTGCGTTTCCTGCGTCTGCCACGACCTGCCACCCATATGTCGTCGGAGGTGAAGACCGTCTCCACCGCTGCGGCGAAAGCGCAGGCTATTGTTCAGGCTTCCGCGTTGAAATACGCTCTTTTTGGAAAATGGTAGCGGAATTCACATCAAAAAGGCAGTTCCAGAGTGAATCCAGAAGCAAGCGATCTCGACGCGGTCGACCGCAATCTTCTTCGGCTGTTGCAGGAGGATGGGCGCCGCACCACCCTTGATCTGGCGGCGCGTGTCGGCCTGTCGCCGACCGGCACCAGCCTGCGGGTGAAGCGGCTGTTTCGGGAAGGCTACATCACCGCGGTCAGGGCCGTGCTCGATCCCGCCAAGATAGGACGCGGCACGCTCGTCTTCATCGAGGTCCGCCTCGATCATACGGCGCCTCATATTTTCGAACGCTTCGCCGAAGCGGTGACCAAGGCGCCCGAGGTTCTCGAATGCCACATGGTCGTCGGCGGCTTCGACTATCTGGTGAAGGCGCGAATTTCGGAAATGGCTGCCTATCAGGATTTCCTGACGCGGGTCATCCTCGCGCTGCCGGGCGTGAAGGAGACGCACACCTATGCCTCGATCGGCGACGTGAAGCCGCATGCGTTGCTGCCGGTATAGTCGCCGGACCATCGAGGCGTCCTGAATCTAGTTCTTCAGGAACGCCGCAATCTCCTTGAACACGTTGACGAACATCTCCTGGGTCAGCACGCCCGTATTGGTGTTGTAGCGCGAGCAGTGATAGCTGGAAAACAACACGATGCCGCCGGCCTGCTGCCGGCCGCCATGGCGGAACGGCATGGCCGCGACGCGCTCGCCCAGCGCCCGCACCGTCGACTGGTGCGCGATGGAGCCCAGCGTCAGGATGGCGCGCAAATTGGGGAAGCGCGCAATCGTTGGTTTTAGAAAGCTGCGGCAGGTGGCGATCTCGGCGCCCACCGGTTTGTTCTCCGGCGGCACGCAGCGCACCGCATTGGTGATGGCCGTGCCGACGAGCTCGAGCCCGTCATCCGGCCGCGCCTTGAACTCGCCGCGCGCCAGGCCATGCGCGATCATCGTGCCGTAGAGCAGGTCGCCTGCATAGTCGCCGGTGAACGGGCGTCCCGTACGGTTGGCGCCGCGCAAGCCGGGGGCCAGCCCGACGATCAGCAGCCTGACCGAACCTTCGCCCTCGGGCGGCAGGAAGGTCGGTACCGGCGCGTTGAACCAGCTAGGCTCGCGCTTGCGCCAGGCGCCGATGAAATCATGCAGCCGCGGGCAGAGCGGGCAGTCATGGCCGGGTTCGGGGGAGGGCGCGGCGCTCAAGGCCGCCGCTCGTCAATAATCGTCCTCGTCGACTTCGGCGGGTTCCGGCCGGCGCACCGGCCGCTCCGAGGGATCGCGGCCGACCTCGTTCTTCAGCGTCACCAGATCGATGAAATGGTCGGCCTGGCGGCGCAGATCGTCGGAAATCATCGGCGGCTGTGAGGCCATGGTCGAGATGATCGACACCTTGCGGCCACGCCGCTGCAGCGCCTCGACCAGCGTGCGGAAGTCGCCGTCGCCGGAGAAGATGACATAATGGTCGACGACATCGGCGAGTTCCAGCGCATCGACGGTCAGCTCGATGTCCATATTGCCCTTGATCTTGCGGCGGCCGGTCGAGTCGGTGAATTCCTTGGCGGGCTTCGTCACCACCTTGAAGCCGTTATAGTCGAGCCAGTCGATCAGCGGCCGGATCGATGAATATTCCTGATCCTCGACCAGCGCGGTGTAATAGTAAGCGCGCAGCAGGTAGCCGCGCTTCTGGAAGTTCGACAGAAGCTTGCGGTAGTCGATGTCGAAGCCCAGCGCCCGCGAGGTGGCGTAGAGATTGGCGCCGTCGATGAAAAGAGCGATCTTTTCACGGGGATCGAACATTGAAAAACATCCCTTTCGAAAATTTCTGTCGTCTAAAAGCGTTTGACGAATAGGTCCGACAAATTGGGCCTCTGTGCCGTCACATCCGAGATAACGCGCAATTTATGGATATCCAAGGGCAGGCCCCACATTGCAAGCAATTGTGATCGCAACTATGTGAGCGGCATCATGGCGCGGCCCCGATGCTGAGCCGGGCAACGGCCCGCAAGGCTGACGTCGCCGCCATAAAGCTTGTATTTCGCCCGCGCCCGCGTTATGGAGCGCGCCAGCTTTCCATCAAATCCATCGCATGAAAGGGGCAGTCCATGGCCCGCGTAACCGTTGAAGATTGCATCGACAAGGTCGACAACCGTTTTGAGCTCGTGTTGCTCGCCGGTCATCGCGCCCGCCAGATCAGCCAGGGCGCGCAGATCACCGTTCCGCGCGACAATGACAAGAACCCGGTCATCGCGCTGCGCGAGATCGCCGACGAGACGCTGTCGCCCGATGACCTCAAGGAAGATCTGATCCACTCGCTGCAGAAGCATGTCGAGGTCGACGAGCCGGAGGCCGAGGGCGAGACGATCACCGATCAGACCGGCGCGACCGCTGTTGCGGCCGACGCCGACGACGCCGAGGAGAACATCACTTTCGATCGCATGAGCGAGGAAGATCTGCTCGCCGGCATCGAAGGTCTGGTACCGCCGGAAAAGAGCGACGACTACTAAGCTTTACGGGAACTTGCCTGGATCAAGCATCCGGCACTTCCGTCTCGTAAATTTCGTGGCTATCTATGGGATGCGTCGCACGCCAGTGCGGCGCATCAATCATTTCAGCACCGCGAGATCCCGCCCATGATGCGTCAGTATGAGCTTGTCGAGCGCGTCCAGCGCTACAAGCCTGACGTCAACGAGGCGCTGCTCAACAAGGCTTACGTCTACGCCATGCAGAAGCATGGCCACCAGAAGCGCGCCTCGGGCGATCCCTATTTCTCGCATCCCCTCGAAGTCGCCGCCATCCTCACCGACATGCATATGGACGAGGCGACCATCGCCGTTGCCCTGCTGCATGACACGATCGAGGACACGACCGCGACCAGGGCGGAGATCGACGAGCTCTTCGGTCCCGAAATGGGCAAGCTGGTCGAAGGCCTCACCAAGCTGAAGAAGCTCGACCTCGTCTCGAAGAAAGCCGAGCAGGCGGAGAACCTGCGCAAGCTCCTGCTCGCGATCTCCGAGGATATCCGCGTTCTCCTGGTCAAGCTCGCCGACCGCCTGCACAACATGCGCACGCTCGACCATATGCCCGAGTCCAAGCGCCTGCGCATTGCCGAGGAGACGATGGACATCTATGCGCCTTTGGCTGGGCGCATGGGCATGCAAGGCATGCGCGAGGAACTGGAAGAGATTGCCTTCCGCTACATCAATCCAGAGGCTTATCGCGCCGTTACCGCAAGGCTTGCCGAGATTTTCGAGCGCAACAAGGGCGTCTTGCAGGAGATCGAGACAGCGCTGTCGGGCCTGTTCGAGAAACACGCCATCAAGGCGAGTGTTAAGAGCCGGCAGAAGAAGCCGTGGTCGGTGTTCCGTAAGATGGAGGCCAAGGCGCTCTCCTTCGAGCAACTCTCCGACATTTTCGGCTTCCGCGTCGTCGTCGATTCGGTCGACGACTGCTACCGCGCGCTTGGCGCCATCCACACCACCTGGTCGATGGTGCCCGGCCGCTTCAAGGACTACATCTCGACGCCGAAGCAGAACGACTACCGATCGATCCACACCACCATCGTCGGCCCGTCGCGCCAGCGCGTCGAATTGCAGATCCGCACCAGGGAGATGAACAAGATCGCCGAATATGGCGTGGCCGCGCATTCGATCTACAAGGACAGCGGCGGCAAGACGAATGGCGCCGGCCACGCGATCTCCAAGGAGACCAACGCCTATGCCTGGCTGAGGCGCACCATCGAGCAGCTGGCCGAAGGCGACAATCCGGAGGATTTCCTCGAGAACACCAAGCTGGAGCTGTTCCAGGACCAGGTGTTCTGCTTCACGCCCAAGGGCATGCTGATCGCACTGCCGCGCGGCGCTACCCCGATCGATTTCGCCTATGCCGTCCACACCGATGTCGGCGACACCTGCGTCGGCGCCAAGGTCAATGGCCGCATCATGCCGCTGATGACGGAACTGAAGAACGGCGACGAGGTCGAGATCATCCGCTCCAAGGCGCAGGTGCCGCCCGCCGCCTGGGAATCGGTCGTCGTCACCGGCAAGGCGCGCGCCGCCATCCGCCGTGCCACCAAGAATGCGATCCGCAAGCAATATTCCGGCCTCGGCGCCCGCATCCTCGAACGCGCCTTCGAGCGCGCCGGCAAGACCTTCACCAAGGAAAGCCTGAAGCCGGTGCTGCACCGGCTGGCGCGCAAGGACATCGAGGACGTGCTGGCCTCGGTCGGCCGCGGCGAGCTGAGCTCCACCGACGTGATGAAGGCGGTCTTCCCCGACTATAAGGACGAGCGTGTCACCGTCGCTCCGCCCAAGCAGCGCGAGGAGGGCTGGTCGAAGATCCGCAATGCCGCTGGCATGCTGTTCCAGATGCCCGGCACCCGGGCCGCGCGTAAGGACAGCAAGAACCAGCAGCGCGACGGCGCGGTGCCGATCCGCGGCGTGCGCGGCGACCTGCCGGTGCGTTTCGCGCCGGAGGGTGCCGTGCCCGGCGACCGCATCGTCGGCATCATCCAGCCGGGCACCGGCATCACCATCTACCCGATCCAGTCGCCGGCGCTGCAGGCCTTCGACGACCAGCCGGAGCGCTGGATCGACGTGCGCTGGGACATCGACGAGCGCACCAAGGAACGTTTCCCGGCGCGCATCTCGGTCACCGCCATCAATGCGCCCGGTTCGTTGGCCGACATCGCCCAGGTCGTCGCGTCCAACGACGCCAATATCCACACGCTGTCGATGATACGCACGGCCCCCGATTTCACCGAGATGCTGATCGATCTCGAGGTCTGGGACCTGAAGCACCTCAACCGGCTGCTGTCGCAGCTCAAGGACAATTCGAGCGTCAGCGATGCGCGGCGCGTCAATGGATGAATAGTGAATAGTGAATAGTGAATAGTGAATAGTGAATAGTGAATAGAAGGCGCTCTCACTACCATTCACCACTCGCCAAAGGCAAGGAGCAACAATGAACACCGACGAAGTGCTGGACATTTTCCGCGAGGCCGGCGCCGTTCTCGAAGGTCATTTCATCCTGACGTCCGGCCTGCGCAGTCCGGTCTTCCTGCAGAAGGCACGGGTCTTCATGCATGCCGACAAGACCGAGCGCCTGTGCAAGGCCCTGGCTGAAAAGATCCGCAAGGCGGTGCCTAGCAGGATCGATTACGTCGTCGGCCCGGCCATCGGCGGCCTGATCCCGGCCTATGAAACCTCGCGTCATCTCGGCGCGCCGGCGATCTGGGTCGAGCGGGAAGGGGGCGAATTCAGGCTGCGCCGCTTCGAGATCGCCGAGGGCTCGCGCGTCGTCATCGTCGAGGACATCGTCACCACCGGCCTGTCGATCCGCGAGACCATAGACTGCCTGCGCGAGCTTGGCGCCGAGGTGGTGGCGGCCGCCTGTATCATCGACCGCTCGGCCGGCAAGACCGATGTCGGCGTGCCGCTGATCGCGCTTGCCGAATATGAAGTGCCGGCCTATCCCGCCGACCGCCTGCCGCCGGAACTCGCCGCCATTCCCGCCGTTAAGCCAGGAAGCCGCAACATCTGACGTCGTGATGTGCAAAAACAAGCACTTGAGCGGGCCGCTTGAATCTCCTTGCCAGCGGCATGTGTCGAGATCGCGATGATAGCAGGCATCGACCATTTCGTGCTGACGGTCCGCTCGGTGGAAGCGACCTGCGATTTCTATCGGCGGGTGCTCGGCATGCGGCGGCTCGATGAACCGAACCGGCCGACCGCGCTTCTGTTCGGCTCGCAGAAGATCAACCTGCACGAAGTCGGCCGCACTTTCGAACCCAAGGCAACGATGCCGACGCCGGGTTCCGGGGATTTCTGCCTCGTGGCCGCTGTGCCGCTTGCCGAGGTCCAGGCCAGCCTGAAGGCCAATGGCGTGGCGGTCGAAGTCGGTCCGGTCGAGCGCACCGGCGCGCGCGGCCCGATGATGTCGGTCTATTTCCGTGATCCGGACGGCAATCTGGTCGAGGTCAGCGAGTATCGGCTCGACTGAAATCGAGCCGCATTGCGCAGCGCTGGTCCAAAGCCATGCCATGCTCGGCCTCGTCGGCGAGCAGGCTGGCCAGCCGGTCGTCGATCTCGATGCCTTCCAAGATGCGAAATCCGGACTTGCGATAGAAGGGCGCATTCCAGGCAACGGCGCGAAACGTCGTCAGCGTCACCCCTGCCAGTCCGCGCTGCCTTGCGTCGGCGACCGCCCGTTCAAGCAGCGCGCGGCCGATGCCTTGGCCCTGCCGGTCGAGGCGCACGTCCAACTCCCAGATATGCAGCGCATCGCTCTCGATCCCAGCGCTCAGGAATCCGACCGGCCGGCCCCTCCCGTCGGCGGCAACCCAGCATGCGCCAGCGGCGATCAGCGCGCGGTGTCGCTCGACGCTGACATTGTCGCCATCGGCCAGCCACGCCAGTTCCGCGATGGCGCGGAACGCCTCTCCGGCCGATTGCTCGATACCCGGCAATGCTTCGGCGTCCTCGGCCCGCGCCGGTCGAATTGTGATCATCGGCTCCGCATCCGGGTTGTTTTCCTCAGTTTCGCCAGAATGACGGCCTTGTTACAGCCTGCGGCAGACGATCGCGGCGGCGTTTCATTGTTGCGCGGCCTGGCCGTCGCTATATCAAAGTCTTGTTGCCTTTCTGCGCCATCGAAGCGCAAGATATGTTGGCGCGTCTCGGTGGGCAGGGGCAGCGCGTGTTGGACCGGGAACTGGAACAGAGTGCTTTTTCGACGCCGAGAGCCTGATGGCCTCCTGGAGCGGGTGCGTACTTATCTATGGCCGCGCCGCTCGTTCTCACGTTCCGTGCAGTATTTCTCCAAACGCATCCTGCGGCTGAAGGCAACGCCGCATTCCGTCGCCGCCGGCGTCGCGGCGGGCGTTTTTGCGTCCTTCTTCCCGCTTGGCTTCCACTTCATCGTCGCCGCCGTGCTGTGCTGGATCATCGCCGGCAATCTGGTCGCGGCAGCACTCGGCGCCGTGTTCTTCGGCAATCCGCTGACCTTCCCGCTTTTGTGGGGCGCATCCTGGGAAACCGGCAAGCTGCTCCTGCATGAGCACCTGCCGAGGCACGGTCCGCCCGAGCATCTCGGCGAAATGATGCACAAGCTCTCCTTCGCCAAGCTCTGGCACCCCGTTCTGGAGCCGATGCTGATCGGCGCGGTGCCGCTCGGCCTGATCTTCGGGCTCGTGTTCTACGCCATCACGCGCTGGGGCATGACCGTGTTTCGCGAGCAGCGCCGGAAGCGCATGGCCGAGCGCGCCGAAAAGAAGGCGCGGCAGGGCGGACGGGAAGTGCCGGCGGAATGATCATCGGCATCGGCAGCGACCTGATCGACATCAGACGCATCGAGAAATCGCTGGAGCGGCACGGCCAGCGCTTCGTCCAGCGCATCTATACCGAGGTCGAACAGGCCAAGTCGGAAAAGCGTGCCGCGCGCGCCGCCTCCTATGCCAAGCGCTTCGCCGCCAAGGAGGCCTGCGCCAAGGCGTTGGGCACTGGCATGGCCGAGGGCGTGTTCTGGCGCGACATGGGCGTGGTCAACCTGCCGAGCGGCGCGCCAACCATGGCGCTGACCGGCGGCGCCGCGGCCAGGCTGGACAAAATCCTGCCGAAAGGCCACCGCGCGCTGATCCACCTCACCATCACCGACGATTTCCCGCTTGCTCAAGCCTTTGTGATCATCGAGGCAGTCGCTGCCGAACAAGCGCCACATTGATTCCATCTGACCACCATCGGCATGACGTTGCTCAGCGCGCGCCGAGACTCTATACCAACATCGCACAATCGAGGACGACATGAGCGTGGCTGAAAAATCGCAGAAGAAATCCGGCGGACTTGGTGAAACCTTTTCCGTCATCATCCAGGCTCTGCTGCTCGCGCTCGTCATCCGCACGCTGCTCTTCCAGCCGTTCTCCATTCCGTCGGGCTCGATGCGGCCGACGCTGCTCGAAGGCGACTATCTCTTCGTCACCAAATGGGCCTATGGCTATTCGCGTTACTCGCTGCCTTTCGGTCCCGATATCTTCTCGGGCCGCATCTGGGGCTCGGAACCCAAGCGCGGCGACGTGGTGGTGTTCAAGTTCCCGCCGGATCCGTCGGTCGACTACATCAAGCGCGTCGTCGGCCTGCCCGGCGACAAGATCCAGGTGAAGGACGGCCAGCTCTTCATCAACGACGTCGGCGTGCCGCGCGTAAAGACCGGCCAGATCGACAATCCCGATGTCACCGAGGAAAACAGGCCGATCGACGTCTACCGTGAAACGCTACCGAACGGCGTCAGCTACGACACGCTCGACATCAATTCCGATTCGATCGGCGACAACACGCGCGAATTCGTCGTGCCGGCCGGGCACTATTTCATGATGGGCGACAATCGCGACAATTCGTCCGACAGCCGCTTCGCCGTCGGCTATGTGCCGGCCGAGAACCTTGTCGGCCGCGCCAACGTCATCTTCTTCTCGATCGCCGGCAAGGCGAGCCCGCTCGAGATCTGGAAGTGGCCGTCATTGATGCGCGCCGGGCGCCTGTTCCATTTCGTCCACTAGAGCGATGGCGGCCAGCAAGCGTTTGACCGCCGATGCCCTTGCCGAAGCGCTTGTCGAGCGCACCGGCCACGCCTTCGCCGATCGCCAGCGCCTGCAACGGGCGCTGACCCATGCCAGCGCCCGTTCGACCCACGCCGGCGTCGACTACGAGCGTTTCGAATTCCTGGGCGACCGCGTTCTCGGCCTCATCGTCGCCGACATGCTGCTCGCCGCCTTTCCCGATGCCGCCGAGGGCGAGCTTTCGCTGCGTCTCAACGCGCTGGTCAATGCCGAGGCGCTGTCCGAAATCGCCGAGGAGATCGGCCTGCCGGAACTCGTCCGCGCCGGCTCCGACGTGCGTAATCTCGAGGGGCGCAAGCGCACCAATCTGCGCGCCGATGCGCTGGAATCGCTGATTGCCGTGCTTTACCTGGATGGCGGCCTTGAGACGGCCCGCGCCTTCATCCACCGCTACTGGCAGCCGCGCTCGCAGGCGATAGGTGCCGCGCGGCGCGACGCCAAGACCGAATTGCAGGAATGGGCGCACCAGGCCGCAACCGGCGCCGTGCCTGCCTACCGCGTCGACGGCCGCGAGGGACCGGACCACGACCCGCTGTTCACGGTCAGCGTCAAGGTCGGCTCTTTTGCTCCCGCGACCGGCAGCGGCCGCTCAAAACGCGAGGCCGAGCAGGCCGCGGCGGCTACTCTTTTGCTGCGCGAGGGCGTATGGAGCGCGGCATGACCGCAAACCAATCTCCCGAGACCCCCAGCACCCGATCCGGTTTCGTCGCGCTGATCGGCGCGCCCAATGCCGGCAAGTCGACGCTGGTCAACCAGCTGGTCGGCGCCAAGGTGTCGATCGTCACGCATAAGGTGCAGACCACCCGCGCCATCGTGCGCGGCATCGCCACGCATGACAATGCGCAGATCGTCTTCATCGACACGCCCGGCATCTTCAAGCCGAAACGCCGGCTGGACACCGCCATGGTGACCACCGCCTGGGGCGGCGCCAAGGACGCCGATGTCGTGGTGCTGCTGATCGACGCGGAGCGCGGCATCAGGGGCGACGCCGATGCCATCCTCGACCGGCTGAAGGATGTCCGGCAGCCGATGCTGCTCGTCCTCAACAAGGTCGACCGCGTCAAGCCTGAAACGCTTCTCGCCTTGGCCGCGACCGCGAACGAGCGCGTTCCGTTCAAGCGCACCTTCATGGTCTCCGCGCTGACCGGCTCCGGCTGCAAGGACCTGCTCGATTATCTCGCCGAGACGCTTCCCTCAGGCCCCTGGTACTATCCGGAGGACCAGATATCCGATCTGCCGATGCGCCAGCTCGCCGCCGAGATCACCCGCGAAAAGCTTTATCTGAGGCTGCACCAGGAGCTTCCCTATTCCTCGCATATCGAAACCGAGAAATGGGAAGAGAAGAAGGACGGCTCGGTGCGCATCGAGCAGGTGATCTATGTCGAGCGCGACAGCCAGAAGAAGATCGTGCTCGGCCACAAGGGCGAGACGATCCGCGCCATCGGGCAGGCCGCGCGCACCGAGATCGCCGAGATACTCGAGCAGAAGGTGCATCTCTTCCTGTTCGTGAAGGTGCGCGAGAACTGGGGCGACGACCCCGAGCGCTACCGCGAGATGGGGCTGGAATTTCCCCATTGATGCATGTCGCCCAAAGGCGCGAAGCGGTTTTGGGACAACGACATGGATGATCCGCAACCGGCCATCGATACCGATCTGGTGCGGCGGCTGGTCGATGCGCAGTTTCCACAATGGCGGGATTTGCCGGTCAGCCCGATCGCTTCCGGCGGCTGGGACAACCGCACCTTTCATCTCGGCGAAGACATGACGGTCAGGTTGCCGAGTGCGGCCTCCTATTCGCTGCAGGTCGAGAAGGAGCATCGCTGGTTGCCGAAACTCGCGCCGCTGCTGCCGCTGCCAATTCCAACGCCGTTGGCCATGGGTGAGCCGGCCGAGACCTATCCCTGGCACTGGTCCGTCTATCGCTGGATCGAGGGCGACACCGCGAAGGACGGGCATATTGCCGATCTCGGCGCGTTCGCGGTTGCCCTTGCCGATTTCCTTGTCGCGTTGAGAGGCATCGATCCAGCGGGCGGGCCGGGACCCGGCCCGCACAATTTTCATCGCGGCGGGCCGCTGAGCGTCTATGACGGCGAGGCGAGGCAAGCCATCGCCGCGCTGGAAGGCCGGATCGACGCGCATGCAGCCACCGCCGTCTGGGACGCAGCGCTTGCCGCCACCTGGCATGGCTCCCCGGTCTGGTTCCATGGCGACGTCGCCTCGGGCAACCTTCTGGTCGAGGATGGCAGCTTGAGCGCCGTCATCGATTTCGGCACCTCCGGCGTCGGCGACCCGTCTTGCGACCTGGCGATCGCGTGGACGTTCTTCGAAGGCGAAAGCCGAGAAGCCTTCCGCGCTCGCATCGCCGTCGATGACGCCACCTGGGCGCGCGGCCGCGGCTGGGCGTTGTGGAAGGCACTGATCACCGTCGCCGGACATGACGCCAACCAGGCGGAGGCGGTAAGGCAACGCCAAGTGATCGACGAGGTGCTTGGCGATCATCGGACATGGGCGTGATACCGACGAATGTCAGGACGCGTCGGGTCTGGGGTGCCGAAATCTTGATTTCGCCGCGCAACGGGTGAATAGCTCCCGTCCATGGAATGGCGCGACGAGGGAATCGTTCTCGGCACCCGCAGGCATGGCGAAACCAGCGCCATCCTCGAGGTAATGACGCGCGCGCATGGCCGCCATCTCGGCCTGGTGCGGGGAGGGCGCTCGCGCAGGCAGCAGCCGGTGCTGCAGCCCGGCAACCGCGTCGATCTTCTGTGGCGGGCGCGCCTCGACGAGCATCTGGGCATCTTCCAGGCCGAGGCGATCGAGATGAATGCCGCGCGGCTGATGGACAGCGCGGTCGCCGTCTACGGTCTGCAGACCATGGCCGCGCATCTGAGGCTCCTGCCCGAACGCGATGCCCATGGCGGGCTTTACGAGGCGCTCGCCGTGATGATTTCCCATCTGGAGGATGCCGATGCGGCGGGCGAGCTGGTGGCGCGCTTCGAGCTGCTCATCCTCGATGAACTGGGCTTCGGCCTCGACCTCAGCCAATGCGCGGCGACCGGCACCAGGCAGGACCTCGCCTATGTCTCGCCGAAATCCGGCCGCGCCGTCTCGCGCGAAGCTGGCGCTGGCTGGCACGACAAGATGCTGGCGTTGCCGGCCTTCCTGCAGCGCGGCTCCGGCCTGCGCGCCGATGCGGCAGCACTGGAAGACGCCTTCCGGTTGAGCGGCTTCTTCTTCACCCGCCATGTCTATGAGCCGCGCGGCCTCGAGCCGCCCGACGCCCGCGCCGGCTTCCTCGCCGCGCTGCGCCGGCATCATGCGGCGGTGAAGGCGATTGCCGGCTAGGCGGTGACAGCAAGGCAGGCGCCCTATTCGGCGCCGCGCCGCTCCAGGAAATCGTCGAGCATGGCGCGCTGGCCCTTCAGGATCTTGAGCCCGGCTTCGGGCAATGAAAACCAGCCGGCCTTGTCGACTTCGGGGAACTCCTTCATCGCGCCCGATTTCGGGGGCCACTCCATGGTGAACATGTTGCTCTTGACGGCATCCGCGTCGATGTCGGCCTCGACGCTCCACGCGATGACGATCTTGCCGCCCGGCTGCTTGTAGCTGCCGAGCGGCTGGAAATCGCCGTCGATGGCGACGCCGAGCTCCTCTTCGGCTTCCCGTCTGGCGGCTTCGAGCTCGTCCTCATTGTCGCCGGCCAGTCCCTTCGGGATCGACCACGCGCCCTCATCCTTTCTTGCCCAGAACGGCCCGCCCGGGTGGACGAGCAGGAATTCGAACACACCGGCAATCCGTCTGTGGATCAGCAAGCCCGCGCTTTTCTGCGGCATCGGTCACCTCGCGGCATTGTCGTCGCCCGGGCGAGAATAGCACGAGTATTTCGCGGCATGGTCACGCCATCCCGCCTGCAATGCCGGCGGCCTCGGCGGCGCGGCATGGGATAAGCCGGCAAGTTGCTGGCAATCGGCGACGAAACATGCTCGATCTTGTTAGCCGGCGAGCAGCTGATTTGCACAGCCGTCTCATTGCCGCAATTATTGGCCACGACTGGTCTGGTTTTGAGGGAAACCACCATGTTTTTCAGCCTGATCGCCATTGCCGCCGTCATCGCTCTTTTCGTCATCGTTTCACGCCAGCAGAACCGCATCGCGCTGGTCGAGCGCGAGCTCGGCGTCCTGCGCGGCCTGGTGCAGCCGGAGGCTTCGCTGCCCGCGCCCAAGGCGGACGCCGTCGCCGAGGGCGCGCCGAAGGAAGCAGGAGAGGCCTCGGCGATCGACGCCGCGCCCGCGGTTCAGGAGACCGCCCCGTCCGAGCCGATCGCGGCAACGACCGGCACTGCCGAAGCCGAAGTTGTGGCCGGACCCTGGAAGGAAGGCGAGGGGGCGGCGGCAGGTGCCACGGAGGCCGGAAAGGTCGAGCCTGTGCCAGAACTTTCAGCCGAGACCAAGGCGGCGTTCACCCGGTCTGCGGCCACCGAGAAAGCCGCGCGCCAGACTGATGTCGAGACGGCGCTGGGCACGCGCTGGGCGGTCTGGGTCGGCGGCATCGCGCTGGCGCTGGGCGGCCTGTTCCTGATCCGCTACACCATCGAGGCCGGCATTTTCGGCCCCGGCGTGCGCCTCGCCATGGCCGGCATTCTCGGCCTGGCGCTGATTGCCAGCGCCGAGTTCATCCGCCGCACAGGCTTCAAGGTGCCGGTGCAGGGCGCCGCCGGCGCCTTCATCCCATCGATCCTGACCGGGGCGGGCGCCTTCATCCTGTTCGGCACGGTCTATGCGGCGCACGGCATCTATGGCTTCATCGGCCCGGCGACAGCCTTCGCGCTGCTTGGCGTCATCGGCGTCGCGACCATTGGCGCTTCGCTCGTGCATGGCTTGGCGCTGGCCGGCATCGGCCTCATCGGCGCCATGGTCACGCCGGCGCTGATCGCCTCGCAGGCGCCCAATCCCTGGGCCTTGTTCGTCTATCTGGCGATCGTGCTCGCCGCCACGGCGGCAATCGCCCGCATCCGCGACTGGAAGGCGCTCGTGGCCGCCGCATTCGCCGGCACCGGCATCTGGACCATTCTCTACATGGTCGACGCGCCGGATGTGAACCTTGCCGCTGTCCTGTTCATCAGCCTGGCGACGCTCGCCGTGCTGGCTTTCGTTTGGCTCGGCCTTTTGCTGCATATTGGCCGCGACGATGCGGCGCGCGGCTTTGACTGGCCGTCGATCGTGCCCGGCTTCTTCATCGCCTTGAGCGCGCTGGGCCTGTCCGTCGATCCCGCTTTTGCCAGCGCCGGCGATGCCTTGCACGGCGCGGTCCTCCTGGCCGCGCTGGTCGCGGTCGCGCTCTACCGACCGCCTGCGCTCCCGCCCGTCTTCGCCGCCGGTATCGCCACCGTGCTGATCTATCTCGGCATCATCCCACCCGCCACGATCGGCGCCAATGCGCTCGATGTCGGGCTGGACGCCCAGCCTTTGGCGGCGTCCGACACGCTGACTTTCCGCATCGGCATCGCGCTCGGCCTGGTCTTCCTCGCCGCCGGCTTCTGGGCCGCGCGCCGCTTCGCCGTCACCGCTCCGCGGCGCGCGGCCTCCTGGGCGGCCTGGGGCGTCATTGCCCCGCTGGTGGTGCTCCTGGCGCTATGGCTGACGTTCGGCGATATCGACCGCGACCTCGGCTACGCGCTGCCGGCGCTGCTGCTGGTGCTGGCCTTTGCCGTCGGTGGCGAATGGATCGCGCGCACCGAAGAACCGCCACTGACCGGCGGCCCGGCCGTGTCCTTCGCGCTCGGCGGCGCCGGCCTCGCCGGCCTGCTGATGCTGCACATGGCCTTCGGCTCCGGCTGGACGACCGTGCTGCTTGGCACCGCCGCGATCATCCCGGCGCTGGCCACGCGCTGGCGGTCCTACCCCGTGCTAGGCTGGATCGCGGTAGGGGCGGCAGTCGCCGTGCTCGGCCGCGTCGCCTTCGATCCGACCATCGTCGGCGCGGCGTTCCTGTCCAGGACGCCGGTCTTCAACTGGCTGCTGCTTGGCTATGGCATGCCGGCGCTCGCCTTCGGCTTCGCCGCCTGGCAACTCGCCCGCACCACCAGCGGCAGGCCGCGCCTTGCGATGGAGGCAGCCTCGGCGCTCTTCGCGCTGCTCACCATAGCCATGCTGGTGCGCCATGCCATGCATGGCGGCGTCATCGACACCGGCACGGTGACCCTTGCCGAACAGGCGATCTACACGCTGATCGCGCTCGGCGCCGGCGCCATACTGGTCGCCATCGACATGCGCTCGCCGAGCTCGGTTCTGCGCTATGGCTCGATGGCTGCCGGCGTGGTCTCGGCGGGCCTGATCGCCGTTCAGCATTTCGTGGTGCTGAATCCGCTGCTGACGGACGAATCGACCGGCGCGATCCCGGTCTTCAATCTCCTGTTCCTCGCTTATCTGCTGCCGGCGATCGCCGCCGGCGCATTGGCGCTCTACGTCCGCGACAAGCGTCCGCGATGGTATGCGGCGATGCTGGCGCTGGTCGCCGCGCTGCTTGCCTTCGCCTATGCCACGCTTTCGGTGCGCCGCTTGTTCAAGGGCGAGTTCATCGCCTTGTGGAGCGGGCTCGGCCAGCTCGAGACCTACACCTATTCGGCGCTCTGGCTGGTCATCGGCGTGGCGCTGCTCACCGCCGGCGTCTGGCTGAAATCGCAGGTGCTGCGCATCGCCTCCGCGGTGCTGATCGCGGTCGCGGTGGTGAAGGTCTTCCTCTTCGACATGTCGGAGCTCGAAGGCGTGCTGCGCGCGCTCTCTTTCATCGGTCTCGGGGCCGTGCTGATCGGGATAGGTCTGTTCTACCAGCGTCTGCTGACGCGGGCCGCGAGGGAGGCCAAGGAGGTTTCTTGAAAGAATATCCAATATGGGATATCTAGAATATCCATAAAGGGATATTCGCATGCCTCTCTACATACGTGACGATGAAGTGGATGCGCTGGCCGCCAAATTGCAGCGCGAGACAAACGCGCCGAGCAAGACCGAGGCGGTGCGGACAGCCCTTATTCACGAACTCGAACGCAATCGTGCCAAGGTGCCGCTGCGCGATCGGATTGTGAGGCTTCAAGCGGAGGCGAAGAAGATCGGTCTGCCCAATCCCGATTTCGATATGAAGAAATTCACTGACGAGATGTGGGAAGACTGATGTTTGTCGATGCTTCGGCGATCGTCGCCATTCTCAACCAGGAACCCGGCTGGGAGGAATTATCCAAACAACTCTCCGGACCTGTCGACTTCTACGTCTCAGCGATGGTCCGTTTTGAAGCGACACAAGCTTTGGCGCGAGCTGGCGCGGGTCCCCGCAAGCCGACCGCTGAAGCGCTCCTCAAAGCTCGTGATCTGGTGGATCAATTCATTGTGGAAATTGGCGGAGAAAATGTGCCGATCGGCGAGGAGATCGGTTCGCGCGCTATCGATGCCAGCGCTCACTACGGCAAGGCCGTTGGGCATCAAGCTGATCTGAACTTGGGTGACTGTTTTGCTTATGCTTGCGCAAAAGCTCTCGGTATTCCGTTGCTCTACAAAGGCAATGATTTCTTGCTGACCGATTTGAGATAGTCGGCTTTCTCGCTGATTGCGGGAATAAACCGGCCCGCGCCATCGTTATTCGCGTGCTTGGGTAATCGCAGCGGTCGGACCGCTTCGCGCTGACTGCTTGCACCGCGCCTGGAAGGCGCGTTCTATCGGGACGGAAAGCGACCTCGAAACAAGCGGTCATGGACGACAAGAAGGCAGCGATCCTGAGCGAAATACCGCGGTTGCGGCGCTATGCGCGCTCGCTGCTGCGCGACCGCGATTCCGCCGACGATCTCGTCCAGGATTGCCTGGAGCGGGCGCTTGTGCGGCTCGACAACTGGCAGACTGGAGAGAGCCCCCGGAGGTGGCTGTTCACGATCATGCATCACTTGTTCATCGACCAGATGCGCAAGGTCAACCGGCGAGGCGAGGCGGCGATGCTGCCTCTCGAAGCCGGCGAAGCCCAAGCCGCACCCGCCGATCAGGTCGAGACCATCGCCTCGCGCGAGATCATAGATGCCTTGCAGGCGATCAGCCCCGATCGCCGCGCGGCATTGGTCATGGTCGCCATCGAGGGCTTTTCCTATGCCGAGGCCGCCAACATCCTTGGCGTGCCCGCCGGCACGCTGATGTCGCGCATCGCGCGCGGCCGCGAGGAACTGCGAGGATTGCTCGACGACTCATCGCGCCGCCGCTCGATAAGGATTGTTGAGAAATGACCCGCCGTGATTTCTCCGAACGCGATATCCATATGGCTCTCGACGGCGAGCTGCCGGGCGAGGAGCGCATGGCCTATGACGCCTGGCTCGAGGCCGATCCCGAGATGAAAGCGAGGTCGGCGCGCTACATTGCCGACCGTGCCGCCATGCGCGCCGCCTTGGCCGGCGTGATGGACGAGCCGGTGCCGGCAAGGCTGCGGCAGGCGGTATTTGGCGAGGCGCCTGTGAAGGTGTCGGCCTGGCGCTCGCGCTGGTGGCTCTCGGCCGCAGCTGCCGTGGTGCTCGCCGTCGGCGGGTTCGGTGGCTATGTCGCCGGCGTCGACAGCATTGCCCGTGGCGGCGGCGACGACGACCAGCTCGCCGAACAGGCGATCGCGGCCCATGTCATCTACGCCGCCGAGAAGCGCCATGCCGTCGAGGTTCCGGCGAGCGACAAGGATCATCTCCAGACCTGGCTGTCGAACCGCGTCGGGCTGAAGCTTGTTGCACCCGATCTGGGGGCTCAGGGCTTCCAACTGGTCGGCGGCCGGCTGTTGCCCGCCGGTGAGCAAGGCAAGGCTGCAATGTTGCTCTACGAGGACGCCAAAGGCGAGCGCATCTCGCTCTTCGTCACCGCCGAATCGTCCGCAACCTCCAAGGGTACCTATACGGCCGAGGGGGGTGGACCGGAGGCGGTCTACTGGCTCGACAAGGGCTACGCTTGCGCCGTCGTCGGCTCGTTGCCGCCGGAGCGGCTGTCGGACGTCGCAAAGACCGCCTATGGCCAGCTCCTGGCCGGCATATCGAGCTGAACCGGCTGCGTTTTTCGGCGGCCGGCAGTCCGTCGAACGGCAATTCTGTTCAAACGTTTGGCCCTTTGCTACCGTGGCGGAAACTGTCACAATTCGGCCCTAATCAAGGAGCGATAGCGCTTGATGGATACTGGCGGTTCGGCCAGTGTTCGTGACGCATCCACCGGGGCCGTTTTCTTAAACCCAATCGAGGTTCTCCCAAGCCCGCATGCCTGCCGAGATCCGCAAGGCCCGCGCGTCAGACGTCGATGACCTCGCCGCCATCGAGAAGGCCGTGTTTCCGGGCGACAGGCTCTCGCGCCGCTCTTTCCGCCAGTTCATCGAACGCGAAACCGCCGAGATGCTGGTGGCCGAGAACGAGGGCCGCGTCGCCGGCTATGCCGTGGTTCTGTTTCGCAAAGGCAGCGGAGTCGCGCGGCTCTACTCGATCGCCGTCGGCCCGTTTTTCGGCCGCCTCGGCATCGGCCGGCTTCTGCTGGCGGCCGCCGAGGAGGCAGCCTTCGAGCACGACCGGCTGTTGCTGCGCCTTGAAGTGCGCGAGGACAATGATCGCGCCATCCGTGTCTATGAGCAGGCCGGCTATCGCAAGCTGGGCCGCGAGCCCGACTATTATGAGGATGGCGCCACGGCGCTGCGCTACGAAAAGACGCTGCGTGGCGACACGCCCACGGCGACCAAGGTGCCGTTCTACCAGCAGACCTGCGAGTTCACCTGCGGTCCGTGCTGCCTGATGATGGCGATGGCCAATTTCGATAGCGGCTTCGTGCCGGATCCGGTGATGGAAATCCGTCTGTGGCGCGAGGCGACCACGGTCTTCATGATGTCGGGCCCCGGCGGTTGCGAGCCTTTCGGCCTGGCGGTCGCCGGCTATGAAAGCGGGCTTGCCGCCGAGATATCCGTCTCCTTCTACGGCGCGCTGTTCCTGCAGTCGGTGCGAAGCGAGGACAAGCGCCGGGTGATGGAGCTCGCCCAGGTCGATTTCCGCCGCCGCGCCGAACTCTACGGCATTCCCGTCAACTACCGTCCGTTCGGCATCGGCGACATCCGTGACGCTTTGGCAGCGGGCAAGCTGGTGGTGGTGCTGATCAGCGGCTTCCTGATGTTCGGCAAGAAGGTGCCGCATTGGGTGCTGGCCATCGGCGACGATGGCGACCATATCCTGATCCACGACCCCTGGGTCGAGGATGAAAGGCAGGAAACGATCCTTGATGCCGCGAACATTCCGGTGCCCTACGACATTTTCATGAACATGGCGCAGTTCGGCCGCGACGGCTTGCGTGCAGCCATCACTCTGGGAAAACGCTGAGACAATGACCTGGGTTATCCTCACAGGCAGGCAGAACGACATCGATCAGGTGGCCACACCCCACAAGATCATCACCAACCGCGACTATCTCGCGCATCCGGCGCTGTTTCGCGGGCAGCGGCCGAAGGTGATCAACCTGTCGAACAATTACGGTTATCAGAGCCGCGGCTACTACGCCTCGCTGCTCGCCGGCTCGCGCGGCCACAGGGTGATCCCGACCGTCGAGACCATGATCGATCTGTCCGAGCGCAAGCTCTACGAGCACGCGCTGCCGGAACTCGAACTGGCCTTGAACAAGTGCAGGAAGGATCTCGGCGGGACCTTTCCGGCCAAGGTCGCCATCTTCTTCGGCATCGGTCCGTCGAAAGTATGGGACCGTTTCGCCAAGCTGTTGTTCGACTGGTTCCGCGCGCCGGCGCTCGAGGTCCACATCAAGGACAGCGCCGAATGGGCCTCGATCCGCAAGATCGGCTTCCTGCCGCTTGCCCGCATGACCGAGGACGAGGAAGAGTTCTTCCTGCAATGCCTGGACACCTACACCAACCGCGAATGGCGCGACACCAAGGGCCGCACGCCGGCGCGCTATACATTCGCGACGCTGGTCGACCCGCATGAGGAACTGCCGCCGTCGGAGATCTCCTCGCTGCGCTACTGGGCGAGGATCGCCGAGAAGATGGGCGTCGAGGTCGAGCCGATCACCAGGAAGGACCTCGCCAAGCTCGCCAATTATGACGCGCTGTTCATCCGCGAGACCACGTCGATCTCCAACCACACCTACCGCTTCGCGCGCCGAGCCCAGCAGGAAGGCATGCCGGTGATCGACGACCCGCTGTCGATGATCCGCTGCACCAACAAGGTCTATCTCAACGAGCTGATGACCTACAACAAGGTGCCGGTGCCGCCGACAGTGATGATCGCCGGCACGTCCGACTTCGAGGTGGCGGCGCAGACGCTGGGCTTTCCGCTGGTGCTTAAGATCCCGGATTCGTCCTTCTCGCGCGGCGTCAAGAAATGCGAGAACATGGCCGAGCTGACCAAGCTCGCGACCGAATGGCTGGAAGATTCCGACCTTTTGATCGCGCAGAAATTCATCCCGACCGAATATGACTGGCGCGTCGGCGTGCTCGGCGGCCAGCCGCTGTTTGCCGTGCACTATCTGATGGCGAAGAAGCACTGGCAGATCGTCAACCACAAGGCCAGCGGCAAGCCCGACCAGGGCGGGATCAAGACGTTCACGCTGAAGCAGACGCCGCCGCACGTCGTCGAGACGGCGGTCAAGGCGGCAAAATGCATCGGCGACGGCCTCTACGGCGTCGACCTCAAGGAGACCAAGGACGGCGTCTTCGTCATCGAGGTCAATGACAATCCCAATCTCGACCATGGCTGGGAGGATTCGGGCGAGAAGGACGAGCTCTGGGTGCGGCTGACGCAGTGGTTCCTGGAACGCCTCGAGAGGCCGGACAAGTAGCGGCCGGGGCGGAATTGAGGAATTGGGGGAACTGAGGAACTGAGGAACTGAGGAATTGAAGAACAGGAGAATTGAGGAATAGGGCGTCTAGCGGAGCAGCTCATCTCTGCTCCTTTATCTCTCAGCTGCCAAGTTCTTCAGTTCTTCAGTTCTTCAGTTCCTCAGTTCCTCAGTTCCTCAGTTCTTCAATTCCCCATTCCCATCAATCGAACTGAGGGAAAAGAATGCTGTTCTTCGTGATCGAGGATTTCCACGGCTCCGACCGCAAGGAGATTTACCGCCGCTTTCGCGACAAGGGCAGGCTTAAGCCGGATGAGCTTGTCGTGCATCACAGCTGGATCGCGGGCGACATGAGCCGCTGCTTCCTGTTGGTGGAGGCGGATGATGTCACGATCCTGCAGCGTTGGGCCATCGAGTGGAACGATCTGGTCGAGTTCGAGATCGTTCCCGTGGCCAGCAGCAAGGACATGGTCGCCGCGCTGGCCGGCCATCTTTGAAAAAAATCGGCAAGTGGAAGTAAACCGGTGCGCCCGTCACCGTATATCTTTTCGATGATTGGCCGGACTGGCGGGTGTCAATACACCGTCTGGCTCTTTCCGGGTCGGTTCACTGCGGCTACACCAAAGTCAGCTTTCGGGTCTTGGGGCGAAAATTGACAGCTGTCGTTGAACTCCGGCCACAAAACGTCGCGCGTGGTATTTCGCTGATTATCGTGGCGGCCCTTGCAATCTCCATCCAGGACGTCGTTTTCAAGCTCTTCAGCGGCGAGCTAACCCTCTGGCAAATTTTTTGCCTGCGTGGCGTGCTGGTTATCCCGATGCTCTTCGCAGCCCTCTGGGTGCGCAGCGCACAGCGGGGCATCCTGGAAGCCGCCTTGGGTAAGTGGCCGCTTCTGCGGTCTATGTTTATTACGGCCAGCTTGTTGGCTTTCTATGCGGCGCTTCCATTCTTAAGCCTATCGACCGTTGGAGCGGCCAACTACATAGCTCCCATTTTCATAACGCTGCTGTCCGCATATGCGATCAGAGAGCCGGTCGGCCCGCTGGGATGGCTGGGGGTCTGCCTTGGATTCGCGGGTGTCGTGGTTTTGCTGCAGCCGGGGACTGACGCTTTTTCGCCATGGGCACTGCTTCCAATTGTCGGGGCTGCTTCCTACGCTCTGGCGCATATCACGACACGAGCAAGGTGCCAGAACGTCCCCGTTGCAGCTCTATCGCTGTCACAGAATATCGTCATGTTGTTGGCTGGGACAGTTGCCAGTGTGCTGATGCTTTGGCTCCAACCGCAAGGCACATTCGCGGACGCCTATCCCTACATTTTTGGCGCCTGGTCAAAAGTCGGTCTGAACGATTGGCTCGTGCTGGCGCTGCTTGCAGGATTTGCGATTATCAACGGCATGTTGTTGGGAGGGGCCTACCAGACCGCGCCGCCTGCCATCGTTTCGACATTCGAGTACAGCTATTTGGTATTTGTCGCGGTTTGGGACATTTTGTTCTTTGGGATAGCGCCCAGCGTGGCCTCTGTCTCGGGCATGGTCTTGATTGTCGTGGCGGGATTGCTGGTGCTGCGCCGCAAGTCGACGTGAGGACAGAAAACGGTGCTGTCATGTCTGGATGGCCAGAAGTCGGACATCGTCTCATCATCGCCAAGACGCCCTAACTCCAGACGGCCCCGTCAGATGACCGCTATCGCGTCGACCTCTATCAGGTAGCCCGGGGACATGATCGCCACGCCGACAATCACATTCGCCGGTTTGTGATCTCCAAACAGCGAAATCTGCGCTTGTTCGATGATCGGGACGTGTTCGTCGCGATTGTAGTCGACGATGTAGATCGTGATCTTGCAGACTTGGTCCGGCCGGGCACCCGCCGCGTTGAGCGCTCGGCCGAGATTGGCGAATGACAGGCGCGCTTGCGCCGCAAAATCACCATGCCCGACGAGCTTGCCGTGTATGTCTTCAGGCTGCTGGCCCGAGATGAAGACCAGCTTGGATCCAGTCGCGACGACAACCTGTGTGTACATCTCCGGAACCGGCAGATCAGCTGGATTGATGAGTTCGAGCGACATCAAAAATCTCCTGCTATTTCGTTTGACTGAAATGCGAGGCGGGCACGAAGGATTGGTGCTCCGTTGCCGCAGTTCCCTAAACTGCTTCTCAGGGGATTGGCGTGCCGAGCGCCGGTGATTTGACCGCGCACAAGCATTCCCCGATCAGCCACTCCCGGAACGCTGCCACGGCATCGCGCCTCGCGCTGCGTTCGGGGACCGTCAGGCAATAGGGTTGGCGCAGTTCTAGGGATTGCGCGGCGGCCCGCATCAGCTTGCCATCCTCCAGCGCCTGGGCGCAATAGATGCCCTGCGCCAGCGCCACGCCCAGTCCTGAAATGGCGAGATCGAGCGCTGCCCGCGACGAGTTGGCCGAAAGGCCGCGCTGTGTTGGGCGGCCCGGCTCGCTTCCCGCTGCCTCGAACCAGTTGCGCCAGGATGGAAAGGAGGCTCCCGTCGGCCCCCAGTCGGTGTGGATCAGCGGCAGGCCGGCCAGGCCGTCGGATCCGGTCGCGCCGGCCAACGTCGGCGCGCAGACCGGATAGACGGCGTCCCTGACGATCTCCTCGGTCGGATGTTCCCGGTAGTGAGGACCGTAGGACAGGCGGATGTCGATCAGTTCGTGATCGAACGGCACCGGATCGTCATCGCCCCTGAGCGATATGTCGGCGGCGCCATGGCCGGCGACGAAGCCGGCGAGGCGCTCCGATAGCCAGCCCATCGCCATGGACGGCGGCACCGAAACGACGAGCCTCGGCCGGAACGCATCGCCGGCGACATCGCGAGCGACGCTGCCGATTTCCCGGAAGGCCATGCTGAGCCGCGGCAGCATCTCCATCCCGGCCTCGGTCAGCACCGCGCGTCGGTTGATCCGGTGGAACAATTGCCGTCCCATCTGCTCCTCGACGGTGCGGATAAGCTGGCTGACGGCCGCGGCCGAAATCGACAGTTCCTCCGCCGCGGCCGTAAAGCTGCCTGTCCGCGCCGCCGCTTCGAAGGCCTGAAGTCCGCGCAAGGAGGGAAGGGCGACCATGGCAATCCGAAAGATAAGGTAATCTTGTCTATTTCGCAGAAATCCTCATTTTTCGAAAGGTTTCTTTCTGGGTATCGTGGCCCCATGAACGCAATCGACCACGACGCAGTCATCGACCATCGCTCCGTGATAGCCTCGCTGACAAATGAGGAGCGCAGCCGGCTGACCGGCAAATCGGATGGGCCGGGCCTTGTCCAGTTCACGCTCCATCTCGGCGCGATCGTCGTCCTTGGCGTGCTGATCGCGATCAAGGTGCCGTTCTGGCCGGTGCTGATGCTGCCGCAGGGTGTTCTGATCGTCTTCCTGTTCACGCTGCTGCATGAAACGGTGCACAGGACGGCGTTCGAAACGCAGGGGCTGAACGATATGGTCGCGCGCTTCTGCAGCCTGGCGATCGCACTGCCCGCCGACTGGTTCCGCTACTTCCATTTCGCCCATCACCGCTTCACCCAGGATCCAGAAAACGATCCAGAGCTCGCCTTCCCAAAGCCCGAGACACTGCGGCAATACATCGTCCACGTCTCCGGGCTGCCGGTGTGGTGGGGCCATTTCAAGACGCTCTACACCAATGCGACCGGCGGCTGCCGCGACAGCTACGTGCCGCCAAAGGGCTTGCCGAAAGTGAAGGCCGAGGCGCGAGCGACGATCGCCTTCTATGTCGTCCTGCTCGCGCTAGCCGTCTGGTTCAAGGCATCGGTCTTGCTCTATGTCTGGATCGTGCCGGCGCTGCTTGGCCAGCCGTTCCTCAGGCTTTACCTGCTGGCCGAGCACGGCCGCTGTCCCTTCGTCGCCAACATGCTGGAGAACACCAGGACAACGCTGACCAATTGGTTCGTGCGCAAGCTCGCCTGGAACATGCCTTACCATGCCGAGCACCATGCCTATCCCGGCGTGCCGTTCCACCAGCTGCCGCAATTCCACCAACTGATCGAACGGCATCTCAAGGTGGTCGAGCCCGGCTATGTCAGCTTCCACGAGAAATATATCGAGACGCTGCGCTAGCGCGTGACGATACTCAGGTGATGCCGGTCTGACCTGAATCTCAACACGCGCTCGGGAAATCAGCCCGATTGGCGCAGCAGCGCCTGCGAGCGTAGCAGCCGGTTCACCTCGGCGGCCTTGGCCGGCACGCCGATCAGATAGCCTTGCGCCTCGCCGCAGCCGGCTTTGCGAAGCATGTCGAGCTGCGCTTCGGTCTCGACACCTTCGGCAGTAACGGTGATGCCGAGCTCGGCTCCGAGCCCGATTACCGTGCGCACGATCGCCGCCGTGTCGCGCTTGTCGAGATCGCTGGTGAAGGAGCGGTCGATCTTGATCTTGTCGACGGGGAAGCGTCGGAGATAGCCGAGCGAGGAATAGCCGGTGCCGAAATCGTCGAGCGCGATGCGCACGCCGAGACCGCGCAATTGGCTCAGCGTCTTCAGCACCGCGTCGCTCTCGTCCATCATCACCGTTTCGGTGATTTCGAGCTCCAGCCGGTTGGCCGGCAGGCCGGAAAAGGCAAGCGCCGAGATCACGCTGCGGGCGAAACCGCCGCTCTTGATCTGCGCGGCCGAGACATTGACGGCCATGCGCATGTCCGGCGGCCAGTTGGCCGCCACATTGCAGGCTTTGCGCAGCGCCCAGTCGCCCAACTGCACGATCAATCCGGTCTCCTCGGCGACGGCGATGAAGTTCTCCGGCGACACCAGGCCGCGCGACGGCGAGCGCCAGCGCATCAGGGCCTCCGCGCCGACGATCTTGCCGGAACCGATGTTGAGGATCGGCTGGAAATCGAGTTCGAATTCACGCTTGGAGAGCGCTGCCTCGAGATCGACCTCGAGCGCTTGCCGCTCCCGCATCAGGGCATCCATGCCAGGCTGGAAGAAGCGATAGACATTGCGCCCTTCGCTCTTGCCGCGGTAGAGCGCCATGTCGGCGTTGGTGAGCAGCGTGTCGGCATCGTGTCCGTCGCCGGGATAGAGCGCGATGCCAAGGCTTACGCCCACATGCATTTCGCGCCCCTTGTCGCGATAGGGCTTGCCGACGATCTCGACGATGCGCTTGGCGAGCTTTTCGGCGTCGGCGACGCTCTTGATGCCCGGCTGGATGATGGCGAATTCGTCGCCGCCGAAGCGCGCCACCACGTCCTTGCTGCTGCGCACGGCGTGCTGCAGCCGCTTGGCGACGCATTGCAGCAGCCAGTCTCCGGCGGGGTGGCCGAATGTGTCGTTGACGGCCTTGAAGCGGTCGAGGTCGAGCGAGAGGATCGCCAGCGGCCTGGCCATGGCCTCGCCAAGTGCCTGATCCAGCTTTTCGCGAAACATCGAGCGGTTGGGCAGATTGGTGAGAGTGTCGTGATGCGCAAGATGCGTCATGCGCTCTTCGACACGGCGTCGTTCGGTCACGTCCTCGAAGGTGGCCACCCAGCCGCCGCCGGCGAGCGGCCGGCGAGAGACAAACAGCGTGCGGCCGTCGACGAGTTCGCGATAGCTGGAGCGCGACTGGCCCGCTTCCAGAGCCGCCTTCGTCTTTCCCACCTCGATGTCGACTTCAACGGGCACGAAGATGCCGAGACCAACGACCTTCTCCAGCATCTGGCTGTGCGTCATGCCAAGCGCGAAATCCTCAGCCTTCGCGTTGCACAGATCCAGGAAACGCTGGTTGCGGATGATCAGGCGACCCTCGGCGCTGTACATCAGCAAGCCTTGCGACATGTTGGCCAACGCGGCGTCGAAGCGGCGGTGCTGCTCCTTCAACTCCGCCTCGGCGCGTCGCTGCTCCGTCACATCCTCGTAGATCGAGACCCAGCCGCCAACGGCGATCGGCCGGTGCGAAATGACGATGATGCGTCGGTCCGACAGAATTTCCTCGTAGGTCGAAGGCTTGGCGCCGTCGATGTAAGGCTTGCGGATGGCGTAAAGCTCGTTCGCGCTCTGCGAGGCGATGCCGATGTCGACGCTGTGCTGCAGGATATCGAAGAAACGAATGCCGGGCGTCACCACTTTGGCGTCCAGGCTGAAGATGTTGAGGTAGTTGCGGTTGCAGATGATCATCCGCTCATCGGCGTCGAACATGCACAGACCATGCGACATGTTCTCGACAGCCGCCGCGAAACGCTCGTTCTGAGCCCGCAATTCTTCCGCGATCCGCCGTGCCGGACCAATGCCGGGCGTTCTTCGCTTGCCGGCGGTGGAAGCAGTCTTGACATGTGCGCCGGGCATGAGCACGCCTTCGGACCGTGACCGAACGCAATACTGTCCCGGTAGCCGGTTAATTTAGCGTTCTTCTACGTGGTTGAATTCATGGCAAGCGAAGACTGGCGCTTGGCTTCCAGCATCTTGAAACGTTTGAGAAATGCCGTTTGCGCCCAGGTCACGGATTTTGGCGTGAAGTCGAAGCGGTCGGCGGAGAAGCCGCGCGGTCGGCCGAAATACTCGGTCGCCTCCGCGGTCGAGAAGCCGGCCAGCTGCGTCGCCTCGTAATAGGCG
The DNA here is from genome assembly GCF_020165615.1 of Mesorhizobium sp. BH1-1-5. Taxonomy (NCBI): domain Bacteria; kingdom Pseudomonadati; phylum Pseudomonadota; class Alphaproteobacteria; order Hyphomicrobiales; family Phyllobacteriaceae; genus Mesorhizobium; species Mesorhizobium sp. BH1-1-5. The sequence goes on along the minus strand of NZ_JAIUIM010000020.1, from coordinate 61,602 downwards.
GCGATCTGATCGGCGCGCTTGATGTCCTTGCGCAAGGAGGCGGCGAGTTCCGCCGGCAGCGAGAAACGCAGATGAATGGCGCGCTGCAGACGCAGCTCGCAATCCTTGTAGGAACCGCCCATCACCGATTTGAACGGCGAGATCATGTCGCCGATGACATATTCGGGCGCATCGTGCAGCAGCGCCGCAAGCCGCGCCTCGGCCGGAGCGGCGGGTTCCAGTTCGCCATAGAGGGCTTCGACCAGCAGCGAGTGCTGCGCGACGGAGAAAGCATGGTCGCCGCTGGTCTGGCCGTTCCAGCGCGCGACGCGGGCAAGGCCATGCGCGATGTCGGCGATCTCGATGTCGAGCGGCGAGGGGTCGAGCAGGTCGAGTCGCCGGCCAGAAAGCATGCGTTGCCAGGCGCGCGGCGGCGCCCCGGCCCGGTCGGCCGCCATCAGGCCTCCTCCGCGCTGGCCGCGTCCTGCGGGAAGGAGAACTTCGCCCAGGCGGGAATCGCGAGCGTTACCGGAACCTCGCCAGCCATGATTGCCTCGCCGGTATCGACCGCCGCCTTGACGCGGTCGATGCGGGCGACGGCAAGACCGGTCCGGCCGCCGACAGACCCGCGCGCGCCGACCGGACGCCCGGCGACGGTGAGCTCGGTCCCGGCGGCGGGCAGGGGGCTATCGGCCGACGCGATCAGCACACGACGACGCGCGGTGCCGCGATGCTGCATGCGCGAGACCACTTCCTGGCCGATATAGCAGCCTTTCTTGAAGCCGACGCCACCTGTCTCGTCGAGCAGCACGTCATGCGGGAAGGCATCGCCGAGCTGGTAGTCGGAACCGCTCTCCGCCATGCCGTTGCCGATGCGCAGCGCCAGCCAGGCATTCGGATTGCCGCCGTCCTTTGCCTCGCCTCCGTAGCTGCGCCTCACCGCAACATCGCGGAAGCGCGTGTCGGCAAGCGCCTTTGCGTCAACCGCGATTGAATCGAAATCTGAGGCGGTTGAATCATCGCCCCATGCGACCGTGACAAGCACATGATCCTGTTTGGCAATCTCGGCTTTCGCCCTTAGCCGGTAAAGCATCAGCCGGCGCACGAAATCGTCGGCGATGTCGGCCCGGCATTCCAGCTGGAAGCCGTTGTCGCCCGCGCGCGAGACCAGGAAATCGAACAGGATCTTGCCCTGCGGCGAAAGCAGCGCGCCGGGCTTCGCCTGGCCCGGCCCGAGCGTGTCGAGATCGGTGGTGAGGATGTTCTGCAGGAAATGCTCGGCATCGGGGCCTGACACGGAAATGAGCGCGCGGTCTTTGAGTTGGGCAAAGGGCATGAGGGTAAAATCGGCCTGATCTTGCAAAACGTTCGGTCATTACGTAAGCCGGCCACACTCCCCCCGCAAGAGATTGGACCTGCCCATGGCAACCACCTTCGACCTCATCCTGACAGGCGGCACGGTGGTCAACCACGACGGCGAGGGTTTTCGCGACGTTGGCGTCAAGGAGGGCCGCATCGCGGCCATCGGCGATCTTAGCCAGGCCTCGGCCGGCGAAACTATCGATTGCAAGGGCCTGCACATCCTGCCGGGCGTTGTCGACAGCCAGGTGCATTTCCGCGAGCCGGGGCTGGAGCACAAGGAAGATTTGGAGACCGGCTCCCGCGCCGCGGTGCTCGGCGGCGTCACCGCCGTCTTCGAGATGCCCAACACCAATCCGCTGACCACCAGCGAGGCAGCACTTGCCGACAAGGTGCGCCGGGCCACCGGACGCATGCATTGCGACTTCGCCTTCTGGGTCGGCGGCACGCGCGACAATGCCGGCGATGTCGGCGAACTGGAACGGCTGTCGGGCGCGGCCGGCATAAAAGTGTTCATGGGCTCGTCCACTGGCGACCTTCTGGTCGAGGACGACGAAGGCGTCGCTTCGATCCTGCGCAACACCCGCCGCCGTTCCGCCTTCCACTCGGAGGACGAGTTTCGTCTGCGCGAACGGCTTGGCGACCGCGCCGAGGGCGATCCCTCGTCCCATCCGGTCTGGCGCGACGAGGTCGCGGCGCTGCGCTGCACGGAGCGCCTGGTGCGAATTGCCAGGCAGACGCGCGCGCGCATCCATGTGCTGCACATCTCGACGGTCGAGGAGATCGTCTTCCTCGAACGGCACAAGGATGTCGCGACCTGCGAGGCGACGCCGCATCACCTGACGCTGAGCGCTGACGACTATGCCAGGCTTGGCACGCTGATCCAGATGAACCCGCCGGTGCGCGCCGCCCGCCACCGCGATGGCGTCTGGCACGGCATTTCCCAAGGCATCGTCGATGTTCTCGGCTCCGACCACGCGCCGCACACGCTGGCCGAGAAGGCGAAGACCTATCCGGCCTCGCCGTCCGGCATGACCGGCGTGCAGACGCTGGTGCCGATCATGCTCGACCACGTCAATGCCGGCCGGCTCACCTTGCAGCGCTTCGTCGATCTCTCCAGCCATGGCCCGCAGCGCATCTTCGGCATGGCCAGGAAAGGCCGCATCGCCGCCGGCTACGATGCCGATTTCACCATCGTCGACCTGAAGCGGCGCGAGACCATCACCAACGCGCAGGCCGGCTCCAAGGCCGGCTGGACGCCGTATGACGGCAAGCAAGTGACAGGTTGGCCGGTCGGCACCATCGTGCGCGGCACGCGCGTCATGTGGGAAGGAGAGATCGTGACGCCCGGCCAGGGCAGGGCAGTGGAGTTTTCCGAGGCGCTGCCGGCTTAATCCCCGGCGACATTGGATTTGTTAAGCGCTCTGCACTATCTTGAGCATGCTATGACCGCGAATATTGCGACGATCATTCCTGCAGACTTTCCCGAGCTCCAGGCCCTCGCCTGGAACCGCGATGCCGCGCGCCCGATCCCCGCGAAAGAGGCCTTTGCCCTTTACGAGCGCAACTGGCGCTTTGTCGATCAAAAGCGCCTTACGGCACGTGAGAAGCTGCTTATCATGAAGTTGGCTGACAAATTTGGCCACGGTATCCTTCTGACCACGTCGTGATAATCCATCTTTCTGTCCTCAATGCGCGCAGCAGCTGCGCTCGACGGGAATATCGCGGGTAAAGATCATGAAGGCGTTCGGAAAACCGGAACACAGAGTAATTGCCGAAGCCCTCGGGCTGATGGACCGTGACTTTCTGGCGGCAACCCAATGCTGGTTTGGCGGCGGCACAGCCATTGTCATGAAGCTCAGCGAGTATCGTCGGTCACTGGATCTGGATTTCCTTTGCGCCGACGCCACCGGCTACCGCGAACTGCGCACGCGAGCCTCGGAACTCGGCGTTCGAGCTTTTTTCCCTGAACCCGTCGATGCCATCAGGGATTTCCAGATCGACCAGTATGGCCTGCGAACCGTGGTGCGTCTCAAAGAACAGCCGATCCGCTTTGAAGTCGTCCGGGAAGGCCGCATCGATTTGCGCGGTCATTTCGACGAGGATTTGGGGATACCGGCGCTCGTTCCTGCAGACATGTTTGCCGAGAAGCTGCTGGCGAATGCTGATCGATGCCAGGATCGTGCTGTCGCGTATCGAGATGCCTTCGATCTCGGGATGCTGGTCAAGGCGTATGGGCAGATCCCGACTGAGGCCCTCGACAAGGCGCAAAGCGCCTATGGCCCCGACATCGAACGGAAAATCGCCTGGGTGGTGGGCAAACTCCGGGATAAAGGCGAATTGCGCGACGCAGCCGAAGCCTTGCACATGGATCCTGTCATTGGAACCGACGCCATCTCGGCCCTTCGAAACGAAGCGGCTCGGATATGGCCGGAGGCCGACAACCGATAGGTTTCCGGCTTAATCCCCGGCGACGAAGAACAGCCACTGGCCCGTCGGCGTGATGCCGACGCGGTAGAAGATGTAGGCGCCGAACTGCTTCATGTCGTCATAGTCGCTTGCGGTGACCAGCTTGAACAATTCGACGCGCTGCCTGGGATCGAGCTTGTCGAGCGGCAGCGCGAAGAAATACGGCCAGACATAGAGTTCCTGCGGCGTGCCGGTGTCGACATGGACGTAGCCCGCCGAAAGCACCTCTTCCAGGATGGCTAGGATTTCCTGGCCGTCGCCGTCGCCCGAAAGGCTCTTCAGGAAGGTGATCGGGTCGCCGTCGATGTCACCCAGCGACAACTGCGTCATGGAATCGCCCTTGCCGATCAGCGATCTCAGCTTCTCGATGTCGCCGCTTTTGCAGGCCTCGATGATCAGCCCATGCATGCGCTTGACTGGTTCGGGAAGCGTGTTGAGGTCGTAGACGACCGCCGGCGGCGGTTGATCGGGATCGGCGCGCGGGCTGGTGATGCCGCCATTGGCGGGCGGCGTCTCCGGCTTGTCCGTGTCGTCGGCAGGCTGGTCCGAAGGCTTGGAGCCGGGCGCCTCCGGCATCGGCACCGTGGCGCCGGGGGCGGCGTTGTCGCCATTGGCGGGCGGGGTCACCGGGGAAGGCAGGTCCTCGCGCTGGATTTCGCTCAGCGCGTAGGAAGGCGTGCTGGCGAAACACAGGGACAGCGCCAGGCAGGAAGCGGCGATCAGGATGCTGAGGGCCAGCCCGCGCGGCCGGCCTGACATCGAAAATCTCACCGCTTGCCTCTCCATGGTTCCCGGGTTCGGCCCCCGGGCCGGCGCTCTGAGAATCCAGGCGCACAGGCATGATGCCCAAATGGCGTATCGCCGTCAAAAACTCGTGATCAAAAAGTCGCTGTCAAACAGGTGGCTAGTGCTTCAGCCGTTCCGGCTCGAAAGCGCCGGCAATCACCTTTTCCCGCATGCGGTCGAGCAGCGCGAGCGCGGAGGTCTCGCCATTGGCGCGCAACATCTCGCCGAAAGCCGTCTCCAGCGCTGCCTCGGCGATGATTTCCGGTTCGATGCCCGCCGACAGGCCTTCGGCCCAGGCTTCGCTGTGGCTCTCCACGGCGGTCAGCCGCTTTTCTTCCCTGACCAAAGCGTCGATGTCGCTGACACCATGTTCCATTGCGATGTCCACCTTCTGCAAGCGTCGATCCGGCGAGGGATCCGGCTTGGTCTGTCAGTTCGTCCGCAGCCTCATTTAAGTCTTTGTAAATACGACATTTTTACGGTCGAAATCTACATTTCGGACAAGGCTGTACTCAATCGATTTCAAGCTTAGCCGATTAGACCGGCTTGGGGCACCAAAACCTTCAGTTTGAGTTAATTCCACAATCGCACGCTAACGTTTCATTAACGCTGTTGCGCAAGTGCAACACATGATTGCACCAGAGCGGGACAGGAGACAATAAGGCACATCACATTGGCGCCGATTGTCGCAAAAAATCTGCGCAAAACGCGCGGCAGCCGCTGATCCGGCCTCAATTCCCATAGCGGGAAGCGATATCGCGCGACAAGGTCTCGCCTTCCTTCATATAGCGGGCGATGGCCTCGGTCGCCGAGGGCGTGCATTGCGTGTAGATGCCGCTGAAAGAGCGGTAGCCGCGGTTGAAGGAGGCGATGAAACGGGCGCGCCGGTCGGGATCGGGGTTTTCCGATTCGAGCAGCTTTTCCATCTCGGCCCGCCAGTGGTCGCCCTTCTCGCCGCACAGGTTGCGCAGGAAATGCAGCGATCCCAGCACTTCCGCCAGCCGCATCAGCCCTGGCTCGAACGGCGCCTCGGCGGCGGGCACCGGGAATGCCGCTACGGCGAGACCGACAGCGAGGCACGCGGCGAGAAGAGGGGAGGCGCGGGTCATCAAAACCTTGCGATGAAAGGGCAGGGCTTTGTGGCGAAACATTTTGTCGCCTGCAAGGCCATTGTGGATGCTCACCGCGTGGCGCCTTGCGTGGGGCCGAGCAACTCCTCGGCGACAGAGAACACGTCGCCGGCTAGCGGCATCTCGGCCATTTCCGCCAGCGTGTAGAACGCCGCGGTCTCGGCGTCATCGCTGGCCACGGGTTCACCGCCTGCATAGGCGGCGCCAAACACCGTCAGCAGGTAGTCGACCGCGTGGTTTTCGGCACTGCCGTCGATATGGATGTCGCGCAGCGGCCGATAGCCTGTCGCGTCGAGTCCGGTTTCTTCAAGCAATTCGCGCGCCGCGGCTTGCGCCAGCGTTTCGCCCGGCTCGACCTTGCCGCCGGGATAGGCGTAGAGCCCTTGCGACGGCGCCCGCGCACGCTTGACCAGAAGCACCGTCTCGCCACGAACGACGGCGACGGAAACGGCCGGTATGATCTTGCGCTGTTCCATGCGTGCCGATCTTTCTGCAGCCTTTTGTGGACCGATTGGGCGAATCCAGCTTTAGCCGTTGCGGCGTGGCGGTTCCATCGCCACTTTCATTGCACATCAATCGAAGAGCCCAGATCCATGTGCGGACGCTTTGCCCTGACCGCCACGCCGGACCAGACCGCCGCTTTTCTCGGCCTTGCCGAGCTGGAGGAGTTTCCGGCGCGCTACAACATCGCGCCGACGCAGCCAGTGCTGATGGCGCTTGCCGGGCCGCCGCGGGAGCCCGGTTCCAATCTGCCGGACCGCCAGGCGATGCTGGTGCGCTGGGGCCTGATTCCGGCCTGGGTCGAGGACACCAAGGCGTTTCCGCTGCTCATCAACGCGCGCTCCGAAGGCGTGCTGCAAAAGGCTTCGTTCAAGACCGCGATGCGCCACCGCCGGGCTTTGGTGCCGGCGTCGGGCTTTTACGAATGGCAGCAGTCGGGCAGCGGCAAGGGGCAACCTTACTGGATCCGCCCGCGACGCGGCGGCGTGGTCGCCTTCGCCGGCCTGATCGAGACTTTTTCCGAACCGGGCGGCTCGGAGATGGACACCGGCGCGATCCTCACGATTGAGGCCAACGCCGGCATCGCCCATATCCACGACCGCATGCCGGTGGTGATCGAGGAACGCGACTTCAGCCGCTGGCTCGATTGCCGCACGCAGGAGCCGCGCGATGTGCTCGATCTGCTGAAGCCCGCCGAGCCCGATTTCTTTGAGGCTGTCCCGGTTTCGGACCTGGTCAACAAGGTCGCCAACACCGGGCCGGAGATTCAGGAACGCGGCATCGTTTCGCCGCAGGCCGAAAAGCCCAGGCGCCAGAAGCCTGGCGCGGACGAAAACCAGATGAGCTTGTTTTAAAGCAATTCCAGGAAAAGTGTGGAGCGGTTTTCCGTCCGGAATTGCGCTAGCCATTTAAGAAGGCTGCCTGCCTCGAGGGCTGCTTTGGGGCCTTCATCTCCAGGGCACCGTTCGGTGCCCTTATCGCCGGGTCCCCATCGTCGGGGACCGTGCCGGTCGTGCCGTTTCAGGCAGCGCGTGGCGAGACGATCTTCTGCGCCGGCTTCTTCTTCTTCGCGGTGTGAAGGAGAGCCGCGACGATCGCCGCCGGGCCGATCGCACGGTAGTGGCTGGCCAGTGCGGGCTGCGTTTGTCGGTTCTGTTCCTGCTTGTTGCGAGCCATGGTTCTCTTCCCTGGTAACGGTTTCGTGTCCAGCGTTTGGCGGCTGATTCCGACCAAATCGTGACATCTGGCGGTCTAGCCGGCGAATGTTTCATCACTGTGCCGACATGTTTAATAAAATGTTTCGCCCTGTCTTTACCTGTGATCCGGCGACATCTTTCCTAAGTGGAGCGACTTGACGGCAACACCTGCCGGCGCGATAAAGCCGCCCATGAAAACGTCTTTCGCCATTTGTGGCATTTGCATTATTGGCTAGCCTCGCGCTGGTCCGGACGTTTTCGCCTCATCTTTCCCTAGAGTGGACAAACGCCCCGGCCAGCAGGCTGGAGCCCGATTTGTGCCTGCGGCGCAGACAAGGCTCCGACCAGAGCATGATCCCGAAACCAACCGGTTTTCGGACCAGATCATGCTCAACTGAAGTAACGGATCGGAAGGGCACGCATGTCTGACGCATCGAAGGGCCTCAGCCTCTACAACACGCTAACGCGGACGAAGGAGCATTTCGTTCCGATCGATCCGTTGAATGTGCGCATGTATGTCTGCGGCCCGACCGTCTACGACTTTGCCCATATCGGCAATGCGCGTCCGGCGATCGTCTTCGACGTGCTTTTCCGTCTGTTGCGCCAAGTCTACGGCGAGAGCCACGTCACGTATGTGCGCAACATCACGGATGTCGACGACAAGATTAATGCCAGGGCGCTTCGCGATTTCGGCGAGGCGATCGCTGACGGCAAACTCTCGCTCAACGACGCCATCCGCAAGGTCACGGAAAAGACCGCCGACCAGTACCACAAGGATGTCGCGGCCCTCGGCTGCCTGCAGCCGACCTTTGAGCCGCGTGCGACGGAGTTCGTCGCGCCCCGCGCCGACGGCAAGGCCGACATGCTGTCGCTGATTTCGCAACTGATCGAGCGCGGCCACGCCTATGTCGCCGGTGGCGAGGTGCTGTTCGACACCGCCTCGATGCCGGACTATGGCGAATTGTCGAAGCGCAATCTCGACGAGCAGCAGGCGGGCGCGCGCATCGCCGTCGACGCGCACAAGAAGAATCCCGGCGATTTCGTGCTGTGGAAATTGTCGAGCCCGGAAGAGCCGGGCTGGGAAAGCCCATGGGGCAGGGGCCGGCCCGGCTGGCACATCGAATGCTCGGCCATGTCGGCCGCCTATCTCGGCGAGGTCTTCGACATCCATGGCGGGGGCCTGGACCTGATCTTCCCGCACCACGAGAACGAGATCGCCCAGTCGCGCTGCGCCCACGGCACCAAGGTCATGGCCAATGTGTGGATGCACAACGGCTTCCTGCAGGTCGAAGGCCAGAAGATGTCGAAGAGCCTCGGCAACTTTTTCTCCATCCATGAACTGCTGGAGACCAGCACTTTCGGCGGCCGCACCTGGCCGGGCGAGGTGCTCAGGCTGGCGATGCTGATGACGCACTATCGCGAGCCGATCGACTTTTCCGTGCGCAAGCTGGAGGAGGCGGAAAACACGCTGCGCAAATGGAAGCGCGCCGCAGACCTCGCGCCAGCGGCCGCGAAGGACCTGCCGGAAGAGGTGGTGGAAGCGCTGTCGGACGACCTCGCCACCTACACCGCCTTCCAGCGGCTGACGCAGCTCGCCGGCGAGGCGGGTGATGCCGGCGGCGAGAAAGCCGCCGCTTCGCTGAAGGCCGCACTTGCCTTCCTCGGCTTCGACGTCGGCGCGGCCAAGGTGGACGAGGCGGCGGTCGCCAAGGCGATCGCCAAGCGCCTGGAACTGATCGCTGCCAAGAATTGGGCCGAGGCCGACCGTATCCGCGACGAGCTTCTGGCTCAGGGCGTGCAGTTGAAGGACGGCAAGGATGCAGCCACCGGCGAGCGCGTGACGACCTGGGAGATCAAGCGGTGAGGGAGGGCGCTCTCATGGCGGAGAGGTTGGCGCCAGGCCCCCCTCTCTGTCCTGCCGGACATCTTCCCCTCAAGGGGGGAGATTGGATGTCACACAGGCTTTCGCCAATCGCCAACGTTGAAGACTGGACGCCGTCAGCGAAGCTGCTGATCTCCCCCCTCAAGGGGGAGATGCCCGGCAGGGCAGAGAGGGGGGCCTCGCGATGACCCATCATCGGGTATCTCCCGCCAATCGCGGCAATGCGCGCAAGGCGATGACCGATGCCGGGTTGAAGCTTTGGAATGAGGTGCGTGCTGATAGGCTGATGGGAATGGCGTTCAGGCGCCAGATGCCGATAGCTGACTACATCGTTGATTTTGCCTGCCCCAGCAAGAAGCTGATCGTTGAGCTGGATGGCTCTCAGCATTCGTCGCCTGACGTCTCAGCTTCCGACGCCGCGCGAACCACGAAGCTCGAAGCACTAGGCTGGACCATCCTGCGCTTCTGGAACGACGACGTGATCCGCGATATCGACAATGTCTGCCGGCACATCGTCATCGTGGCCGGCCTGGCCGCTGCGCCCGCGCCACCAATGGAGGAGCTCGTCCCGTGATCGATCATCTCGGCATCAATGTATCCGACTTCGAGAAGTCCAAAACCTTCTACGACAAGGCGATGGCGCCGCTCGGCGCTTCGCTGCTCTACATGGTGCCGCAGGAATATACCGACGGCGCCAAGGTCGGGGGCTATGGCCGCGACCGGCCGGTGTTCTGGCTGAGCGACAGCACCGACAAGCCGAGATCCAACCAGCATGTCGCCTTCACCGCGCGCAGCCGCGCCGAGGTCGACGCCTTCCATGTGGCGGCACTTGCCGCCGGCGGCAAGGACAATGGCGGGCCGGGCCTGCGGCCGCACTACCACCCCAATTATTACGGCGCCTTCGTCTTCGATCCCGACGGCAACAATGTCGAAGCGGTCTGCCATGATCCGGAGTGAGCCCCAAAAGCAGCCCATGATCGGGAGCGTGCCATGAGCCTCGACAACCGGCCGGTCTACACCGGCGGCTGCCAGTGCGGCGCCGTGCGCTTCCGCGTCGAGGGCGCGCTTGGCGACGCATCCGTCTGCCATTGCCGCATGTGCCAGAAGGCGAGCGGCAATTTCTACCTGCCGCTGGTCTCTGTGCGTGGCGCCACGCTCGACTGGACGCGCGGTGAGCCGAAACGCTTCCGCTCGTCCAATGCCGCTTGGCGCGGCTTCTGCGCCGAATGCGGCACGCCGCTGACCTTCGAGGCGCCCGACGGTGTGGCACTGGCGATCGCCACTTTCGATGATCCGACCGGCATCGCACCGACCATCCAGTGGGGCGTCGAGGCAAAGCTTTCCTATGTCGACGGCATCGCAAAACTGCCGTCAGAGGAGACGATGGGCGACGTCTCGTCGGCGCCTTACCTCGCCGAGCTCGTCTCCTACCAGCATCCCGATCATGACACCGACCAATGGCCGCCGGAGGAAAGACCATGACCGATCAAGTTCGAACCGGCGGCTGCCAGTGCGGCGCCGTGCGCTTTCGTATCAAGGGCAAGCTCGGACGCCCGTCCATCTGCCATTGCCGCATGTGCCAGAAACAGTTCGGCAATTTCTTCGGCGCGCTGGTGACGGTGCCGAAGGACGGCGTCGAGTGGACCCATGAGGAGCCGAGCTATTTCCAGTCCTCGGTCAACATCGACCGCGGCTTCTGCGCCCGCTGCGGCACACCGCTGACCTATCGCCAGCCGGGCGCGCTGGAGATCGCCATCGGCGCCTTCGACGACCGCTCGGATCTGGCGCCGCAAATCCAGGTCAACTACGCGGTTCGGCTGCCCTGGGTGGAGAAGATCTTCGAGGCGCCGACCCTCGACGATCCCGATTTCTATCGACGGCAGGAGCAGATCATCTCCTTCCAGCATCCCGACCACGAGACGGCCAACTGGCCGCAGCAGGGTTTGAAACTATGACAATCCACAACAGTTCCTTGCGTTCGCTCTATCCCGAGATCGAACCGTTCGATTCCGGCATGCTCGATGTCGGCGACGGCCACACCATCTATTGGGAGCGCTGCGGCACCAGGGGCGCCAAGCCCGCCGTGTTCCTGCATGGCGGCCCGGGCGGCACCATCTCGCCGAAGCATCGGCGCCTGTTCGACCCGAAACTCTACGACGTCATCCTGTTCGACCAGCGCGGCTGCGGCAAGTCGACGCCCAACGCCTCGCTCGAGGCCAACACCACCTGGCACCTCGTCGCCGATATCGAGCGCCTGCGCGAGATGGCGGGCTTCGACAAATGGCTTGTCTTCGGCGGCTCCTGGGGCTCGACGCTGGCGCTCGCCTATGCCGAGATGCATCCCGATCGCGTCAGCGAGTTGGTCGTGCGCGGCATCTACACGCTCACCCGCGCCGAGCTCGAGTGGTACTATCAGTTCGGCGTCTCCGAGATGTTCCCGGACAAGTGGGAACGCTTCCTGGCGCCGATCCCCGAGGCCGAGCGCGGCGACATGATGGCCGCCTACCGCAAGCGGCTGGTCGGCTCTGACCACAAGGCCCAGGTTGAGGCAGCACTTGCCTGGAGCCTGTGGGAAGGCGAGACGATCACGCTGCTGCCCGAGCCCGAGACCAGCGACAAGTTCGGCGAGGACGACTACGCGGTCGCCTTTGCCCGCATCGAGAACCACTATTTCGTCCATGCCGGTTGGCTGGAGGAGGGGCAGCTGCTGCGCGACGCTTGGAAGCTGAAGGACATCCCCGGCACCATCGTCCACGGCCGCTACGACATGCCGTGCCCGGCAAAATATGCCTGGGCGTTGCATAAGGCCTGGCCGAAGGCGGATTTCCGCCTCGTCGAGGGCGCGGGCCATGCCTATTCCGAGCCTGGGATTTTGGATCGGCTGATCCGGGCGACGGATAAGTTCGCTGGGAAATAGTGATGCACGTCCGCGCTCCACGGTGATCGCGGCCTTTCGAGCTACAGCCATGACAAAGCAACGCCTCTATCTCTTCGACACGACGCTGCGCGATGGCCAGCAGACGCCGGGCATCGACTTTTCCGTCGAGGACAAGATTGCCATCGCCAAGCTGCTCGACGCGTTCGGCATCGACTATGTCGAGGGCGGCTATCCGGGCGCCAATCCGACCGACACCGCCTTCTTCCAGAAGAAGCGGACGCAAAGCGCGAAGTTCGTCGCCTTCGGCATGACCAAGCGGGCGGGGGTCTCGGCTTCCAACGATCCGGGGCTGGCGGCGCTCGTGCAGTCGAAGTCCGACGCCATCTGCTTCGTCGCCAAGAGCTGGGACTATCATGTGCGCGTCGCGCTCGGCTGCACCAACGAGGAGAATCTGGAATCGATCAAGACCTCGGTCGAGACGGCGGTCGCTTCGGCCAAGGAAGCGATGGTCGACTGTGAGCATTTCTTCGACGGCTTCAAGGCCAATCCGGACTATGCGCTGGCTTGCGCGAAAGCCGCCTATGAAGCCGGCGCGCGCTGGGTGGTGCTGTGCGACACCAATGGCGGCACGCAGCCTTCGGAAGTGCGCGAAATCGTCGGCAAGGTCATTGCCGGCGGCATTCCCGGCGATCATCTGGGCATCCATGCCCATGACGACACCGGGCAGGCGGTGGCGAATTCTCTTGCCGCGGTCGAGGCCGGCGTGCGCCAGATCCAGGGCACGCTGAACGGCATCGGCGAGCGCTGCGGCAACGCCAATCTCATCTCCATCATCCCGACGCTTTCGCTGAAGCCTGCCTTCGCCGATCGCTTCGAAATCGGCATTTCGGCCGAGGCGCTGACCGGAATATCCAGGCTCTCCCGTGCCTTCGACGAATTGCTCAACCGCGCGCCCGAGGCGCAGGCGCCCTATGTCGGCTCCTCCGCCTTCGCCACCAAGGCTGGCATCCATGCCTCCGCCTTGGCCAAGGAGCCGGCGACCTATGAGCATGTTCCGCCGGAAGCGGTGGGCAACCGCCGTCGCGTCATGGTCTCCGACCAGGGCGGCAAGGCCAATTTCCTCGCCGAGCTGAAACGGCGCGGCATCGACGTGCCGAAGGACGATCACCGGCTCGACGCGCTGATCGCGGTGGTCAAGGAACGCGAGGCCGAAGGCTATGCCTATGAAGGCGCCGACGCTTCCTTCGAGCTGCTCGCGCGAAAAATGCTGCACGGCCTGCCGGAGTTCTTCAACGTCACCTCCTTCCGCTGCATGGTCGAGCGTCGCTTCGATGCCAACGGGCAATTGAAGACGGTCTCGGAAGCGATCGTGAAAGTGCTGGTCGACGGCGAGGAGAAGATGTCGGTGGCCGAGGGCCACGGCCCGGTCAACGCGCTCGACATCGCGCTGCGCAAGGACCTCGGCAAATACCAGGGTGAGATCGTCGACCTCGAGCTCGCCGACTTCAAGGTGCGTATCCTCAACGGCGGCACCGAGGCCATCACCCGCGTCCTGGTCGAATCGCATGATTCCACCGGCGCCCGCTGGTGGACGGTCGGCGTGTCGGAAAACATCATCGACGCCTCCTTCCAGGCGCTGATGGATTCGATCGTCTACAAGCTGATGAAGAACCGCGAGATGGCGGGATTGGTGGCGGCGGAGTGAGCTAAGGCGCCTTTCCTCGCCCCCGCAAAGCGGGGGAGAGGTGGCCCGGCGAAGCCGAGACGGAGCGGGGGGCGACCTACGCGAAGTCAGAGCCGATTCAAGAGAGAGCGCGAGGCCGGTCACAAACCAGCTTTGTCCTTGGCGGCAAATTGTCAGCCGCCGCGCTGACCCTCTCCGACGGGCCACCTCTCCCCACTGCGTGGGCGAGGAGACCGCGCGCAAGCCTTGAACCATCACGAAAAGTCGGTTGATCCATCATAATTTTGTGATGGTCTTGGACGGTCCGCTGGGCCATAGCGTTGAGCCATGGTCACCGCTACAGCCGATCTCGATGAGGATGCCAAGGGTCGCCGCGGGTTCCTTTTGGCGCTTGGGGCCTATTTCCTCTGGGGGCTCTTGCCTTTCTACATGAAGGCGGTGGCGCATCTGCCGCTTGCCGAGGTGATCGCCAACCGCGTCGTCTGGTCGGTGCCGATCGCCGCGGCGGTGCTCATCTGGGCCGGCCGCACAGCCGACTTCAAGGCGGCGATCCGCTCGCCCAAAAGCCTAGCCATGGCCGCGCTGACGGCGATGCTGATCTCGGTCAACTGGGGCATCTATGTCTGGGCGATCGCCGTGGACCGCACCGTCGAGACGGCGCTCGGCTACTACATCAACCCGCTCGTCGTCATCGTCGTCGGGGCGGTGCTGCTCGGCGAGCGGCTCGACCGGCTGCAGATCGTCGCGGTGGCGCTGGCGGCGGTCGCGGTGGCGGTGCTCACCGTCGAGGCCGGCAAGCTTCCCTGGGTGTCTCTGGCGCTTGCCTTCTCGTTCGCCGCCTACGGCTTCTTCCGCAAGACGCTGCCGATCGGCCCGAGCCAGGGTTTCCTGCTCGAAGTGCTGCTGCTGTCGGTGCCGGCGCTTTGCTACATCGTCTACCTGATCGCCACCGGCCAGGATCATCTCATTTCCAGCACCGGTGCCGACACCGCATTGCTGATCGGCTGCGGCCCGGTCACCGCGGTGCCGCTGCTGCTCTTTGCCTTCGGCGCCAGGCTGCTGCGCCTGTCCACCATCGGCATCATGCAATATATCGCGCCGACCATGGTGTTCCTGATCGCCGTGCTGATCTTCGATGAGCCGTTCGGCACGACGCAAGCGATTGCCTTCGCGCTGATCTGGGCCGCGCTCGCCGTCTACAGCTGGTCGATGTTCAGGGGGCGCGAGGTTCGGACGGCCCCTGCGGCAAGATAGGCAAGAGGACGTCCGATGTACGTTCTGCATATCGGCAACAAGAACTATTCGTCTTGGTCGCTGCGGCCATGGCTGCTGATGCGCGCCCTCGACATTCCCTTCGAGGAGCGGCTGACGCCGTTCCCGGCCGGACCGAGTTTCGACCTCTACCGGTCGTTCTCGCCCAATGGCCGCGTGCCCTGCCTTGTCGATGACGGCTGGGCGGTTTGGGATTCGTTCTCGATTACCGAATACCTTGCCGAACGCCATCCGGACGTTTGGCCGTCGCAGGCCAAGGCGCGCGCCTGGGCGCGCTCTGCCGCCGCCGAGATGCATTCGAGCTTCACCGCGCTGCGCAATCTCTGCCCGATGAGCTGTGGCGTGCGGGTCGAGCCATTGCCGATGTCCGGCGCGCTGAGGCATGACATCTTCCGCATGGGAGACTTGTGGAACGATGGCCTTGCGCGTTTCGGCGGGCCGTTCCTGGCCGGCGACCGTTTTGGCGCCGTCGATGCCTTCTTCGCACCCATCGCATTCAGGGCGCAATCCTATGGCCTGACTTTCGAAGGCGAAGCGAGTGCCTATCCGCGGCGGCTGCTCGACCTGCCGGCCATGCGTGAGTGGTACGCGGCCGGGCTTGCCGAGACGTGGCGCGAACCCGGCCACGAAGCCGAAGTCCAGGCCGCCGGCACCGTCGTCGAGGATCTGCGGGCCACCGCGTAGTCCGATTGCTTCAGACGCGCCCCAGCCGCCGCACGATCTTATAAACAATGCCGGCGATGACGACCGAAATCGCCGTCACCACCCAGAAGCCGTGCGGCGTGTCGACCAGCGGCAACCCGCCGACATTCATGCCGAACAGGCCGGAGATGATGGTCATCGGCAGCAGCACCGCTGTCATGACGGAGAGGATGTAGAGCAGTTGGTTCGACTGCTCGGTCAGCTTCGCCATCAGCTCGTCCTGCAACAGCCGCGTGCGCGCCTGCAACTGCTCGCCGTCGTGATGCAGCGTGTGCGCCCGGTGCGAAAGTCGCGTAGCCATGTCGTTGATCGGGTCGGGCAGCTCGTTGCGATGCGAATGGTCGAGGTGGCGGAAGAGGTTGGTGAGCGTCGCCATCTGCCGGTGGATCAGCACCAGCTGCCGGCGCGCGTCGACCAGCGCCTGGCGCTCATTGTGCCATGCATCGCACACGATGCGATCCTCAATGCCGTCGAGCGTGTCGCCCATCTTGTCGAGCTCGGCCGCCATGCCGTCGAGCGACTGGCCCATCACCGCCTCGATCAGCTCGGACGGCGTGCGGAATTTTCGCGTGCCGCCCTCCACCAGCTTGCGGATCTTGTCGACCGATTCCAGCGGCTGCTTGCGGGCGCCGATCAGCATCCTGTCGTTGAAGGCGAAGCGGAAATGCGTGAGCCCGCGCGCCTCGGCGAAGTCGTGCCTGAGGTCGGGCAGGTCGCCATAGAGGAAGTCGTCCTCGAAATCGATCTGGCAGCCATGGCTGGGCGACAGGAAGGCATCGCGCACCGGCATCGGCAAGGCCAGCTCGGCGCCGATCTCCTTGCGGGCGCGCATGTCGGTGATCTGGTAGCTGCGCCAGGTCCAGTGCGCCTCGGCGGGGTCCTTGGTGGGGGAACCGTCTTCCTTGAAATAGTAGATGAAGAACAGCCCGTGCTCGTCCGGCAGGTAGGGCGACAGGTCTGTGCCTTCGGCGGGCAGGGCGATGTTCATGGCGGCGTCGCCGGCTCTTGATGCGGTCGGGGTCGCGGGGGCGGCCATGCAGTTTCTAGCATGCGCCACCCGGTTGGGTGTGACAGTTCGATGACGGCCGGCGCCAGGCGGCCTCAGCCCCGATTTAACGCATCCCCAAAAAATTCTTCCGCGCCCCGGGAATAAAGCCCGGGCCTTCCGGGTCTTGCTGTGTAGCGAGGCCATCCTCCCAAGGCACGCATCAACCAACCCGGAGGACTACGCATATGAACAGAACCGTCTTCGCCGCTCTCGCCATCCTCGTTGCCACCGGCAGCGCCTTTGCCGGCAGCGATCGCTTCCCCTGGACGAATGGCGGCGAGCAGGCCGTCGCCATCGACACCACCACCACCGCTTCCATCGCGAAGCCGGACATGGACCGCCACGACATGAAGCCGGCGGCCAGGATCGCTGCGGAAGAGCCTGGCCAGGGCATTTGGGGTCGCTGAGCCGGCGGGACCGAAGGTCCTGATCCTGTGCGAGGAAGGCACGCCTCGCCCGGGCTCAACGACCAGACGACCCGATCTCCCCGGCGCCGGCCGGTCTTCAGTCGGACCGGCCGGCTCCGGTTTCCGCAGCCGGCGGAGGGTCGCACCGGGCCCTCCGCCATTCCCTGCACGTCGCCCAAAAGTGCGCAGCGGTTTTGGGACAACGACATGCGGCAAGCCATTGGACTACCGCCTGGAACCTGAAGCAAATTTGAAGCCACAAGAGGAGATTACTGATGTTCAACATGACACGCCGCATGATGCTCGGATCCGCCGCCGCCGCTGCCGCCTTCGGCATTGCCGGGAAGCTGGAATTCGCCCCCGCGGCTCACGCCGAAACCCCGGTCGAACCGCTGGTCGGCTTCTACAAATACAAGGTCGGCGCGCTCGAGGTCACCGCCGTCTATGACGGCATCTGGCGCAAGCCCCACGACCCGGCCTTCATCAAGGACGTGTCGGTCGACGACACCAAGGCCGCGCTCGCCAAGGCCGGGCAGACCACCGAGTTCATGCCGATCCCGCTCACCGTCGTGGTGCTCCAGATGAACGGCCGCACCATCATGATGGACGCCGGCTCCGGCGTCGGCCAGTGGCAGGCCAACGCCACACATCTGCCTGCCAACATGAAGGCCGCCGGCATCGACTACAAGGCGATCGACACCATCATGATCTCGCATTTCCATCCGGACCATGTCTGGGGCCTGATGGAGAAGGGCACCAACAATCCGGTGTTCCCGAATGCCGAGCTTGTCGTCAACGCCACCGAGTATAATTGGTGGACCGATCCGAGCCGCCTCGCCAAGCTGCCCGAGGGCCGCAAGCCAGCGGGCAAGCGCATCGCCGAGAACTTCCCGAAGTGGAAGAACTGGAAGCTGGTCGACGACGGTGCGGAAGTGGTGCCCGGCATCCGCCTCATGGCGGCGCCCGGCCACACGCCTGGCCATTCCGTCTACCATGTCGATGCCGGCTCCGAGCAGTTCCTCGTCTCGGCCGACACCATGTATGTGCCGGCACTGCTCGCCCCGCATCCCGAATGGCAGGGTAGCTACGACCAGGACGGGCCGATGGCGATCGCCACGCGCCACCGGATTATCGACCAGGTGATCGCCGACAATGTCCGCATCTGCGGCTCGCACTTCCCGTTCCCCGGCACAGGCAGCTTCGTCAAGGACGGCAACGCCTACGCCTTCACCCCAATGCAGATCTGATCTCAAATCGGATCCTGAGCAGAAAGCGACAACTCCCATGAAACACGCACTTTTCGCGGTGCTCGGCGCCATCGCCGTGCTGACCGCGGCCCCCATCGCCATCGCCGTCCCGGCCTATGCGGTGGACGACACCGAAGGCGCCGACGCGCCGGACCTGACGGCGGTGAAGGCCAAGATCGAGGCCAAGGACTACAAGGGCGCGCTGGCAGACTTGCGCGACCTGGCGCAGGACACCCAGCAGGCCGACGTCTACAACCTGCTTGGCTTCACGCTGCGCAAGACCGGCGACTACCAGACCTCGCTGACCTACTACACCAAGGCGCTGGAGCTTCAGCCGGACCACAAGGCCGCGCATGAATATCTGGGCGAGCTCTATGTCGAGACCGGCGACATGGCCAAGGCCAACGAACAGCTCGCCTCGCTGCAGAAGCTCTGCCCGGCTGGCTGCGAGGAGCTTTCCGACCTCAAGCAGGCCATCGACACCAAGGTGACGAAATAACACCGCCTGTTTCCTCGCCCCCCAAAGTGGGGAGAGGTGGTCGCGAAGCGGCCGGAGAGGGGGCTTGGCACTGACCTTGCCCCCCATGGGTACCGACTTTTGGGCGCCACGGCGGTAGCGCCCGAAAACCGGAGCCGGCGTTCCTCTCCCTCGCGCCGGCTCCGACCTTTCAACCTCGAGCGCGCGGGCGCGCACCCATGCGGACGCGTGGCGCCCCCGCTCATTTCCAAGATGCCTGTTTCCACAGATTGGAGCCCGACGATGACACCGATCGAACTTGCCGAGAAACTTCACGCCAGGGACGTCGTCCTGCTTGCCGGCCGGCTGTTGCTGTCCCTGATCTTCGTGCATGAGGGTCTGCAGCTGGCGACCCATTTCGAAGGGGCTCAGAAGGCGATGGCCGCGCTCGGCGTCGGCACGCCGCTGCTTCTCGCCACCATCGCGCTGCAGCTTGGCGCGGGCTTGTCGGTGGCGCTTGGCATCCTGGCGCGGCTCGGCGCGCTCGGCCTCGGCCTGTTCTGCCTGATGACGGCTGGCCTCTTCCACACCAACTTCGCCAGCCAGAACGAATTGCTGCATTTCGAAAAGGACCTTGCGACCGCCGGCGGCATGTTCATCCTGGCGCTGGCCGGTTCCGGCAGGCTGTCGGTGGACAGGGTGCTGGCCGGTCTCGTCAAGGACACCAAGATCGATCCGCCCATCGAGCAGCATCTGTCGGTGGGAGAGACGAAGCCTGCCGGTTTGAGGCGGCACGGAAACCTCTTTGGATTGCTGGCGCCGGATGCTATTTGCTCGGGTCCCAAACCGAAGACGTCGCCTTGAACACGACAAGCCTACTGCGCCACATCAACGCCAGGCGTTGCCTGAGACTGCTGCAAAACGGCCGGCAGCTCTCGCGTGCCGACATGGCCCGGCAACTGGGCCTGACGAGAGCGACGACCGGCAACGCCATGCGCGTGCTGCTCGATGCCGGCCTGGTCGTCGAGAGCGCCGAAATGTCCCCCGAATCGCGCAAAGGCCGTCCGGGCGTGGGCGTGTCGCTCAACCCTTCGGGCGCGTATTTTGTCGGGGTGGATGTCGGCACGCGTTCCTTGACCGGAGTGCTGCTCGACCTGCAGATGAACGTCGTCAGCCGGATTGTCGAGCCGACCGGCCCGCGCTACCGCGACGCCGGGCATATAGCGGCAAGGCTGCTCTCCCTGATTGAAAGGCTGCTGAACGAAAATCCCGCTCTGCAGGAGAAGGTGGAAGGCATCGGCATTTCGGTGCCAGGCTTGGTCGGCCGCGACGGCAGCGTGGTGCATGCGCCGTTCCTGGAATGGCGCAACTATCCGCTGCAGTCGGAACTGACGGCCAGGTCGCCGGCCGACTGGTCGGTCATGGTCTGCAACGACGCCTTCGCCTTCGCCAATGCCGAGCTCGCTGCCTCCGCCACGGCCAAGGCCGGCAGCATGCTGGTCGTTCTCCTGGCCGAGGGCATCGGCGGCGCCATCATCGATGACGGCCGCGTCGTGATGGGCGGGCACGGCTACTCCGGCGAAATCGGCCACACCATCGTTTCCGCCGCCGGGCGCGTCGATACGTTCGAGATGCTCGCCGGCGCGAAGCTCTTCACGCGGCTGTTCGAAGAGGGCCAGCCGGTGGCCGACGGCGTCCAGATGCTGCTTGCCAATGTCGGCGACAAGGCAGTAGACGCCGTGCTCGACGCCTGGGTCAGCGGCCTTTCAGCCGGCCTCGTCAACGCCATTCATCTGCTCGATCCCGGCCGCATCGTGCTTGGCGGCCCGCTGGCCGGCCTCTATCCCAAGCTCAGCCGGCGCATCCAGGCCGACATCAAGCGGCGGCTTCTGGCGGGCTTCGCGATGCCCGAGATCAGGGTGGCGCAGTTCGGCGCCGATGGCGCCGCGATCGGCGCGGCCGCCACCATCCGCGACACGCTTTTCGCTCTCCCGGACCTCGAAACCAACACGCTGTAGTTCCGCAGCACCCGGTCTGCGATGTCCGCGTTGGTAGGTGGCATGCCTGGAGATTGGCCGAAACGCCCGCGGAGTCGTCATCCACGGGCAGAGCAAGGAGCGAAGCGACGCGCGCAGATCCGAGGATCCATTCCGTTACCTGTGAGCGCTGCTGCGGTGCAGAATTCTGCTCCGCTGCGTATTCGATCAAGGTCATGGAATGGATTCCAGGGTCTCCGCGACGCCGCTTCGCGGCTGCTCCGCCCGGGAATGACGAAGATTGGAAGCTTCAGCCAATCCCCAGCGTTTGCGCCAATTCACCAAAATAAGGTGAGCAATCGCCGAAATTTCCCATGAACCATATTGACGCGCAGCGGTTTGTGATATTTGTTTTTGTATAAGACAAAAACAAATATCAGGGAGCGAGCCTGTGTCCGTCAAGAAAGACGCCCGTTGTCTGCGTATCGGTATCCTCGGCTGCGGGCCGATATCCCAGTTCGCGCATCTGGAATCGGCGCAAAAGGGCAGGAACGTCGTCCTGCAGGCCGTGTGCGACGCCGATGCCGATCTGGCGCGGCGGTTCGGCTCCTTCTACGACGCGATCAGCATCTACGATGATTATGACCGCATGCTCGCAGATCCGGAGATCGAGGCGATCGTCATCGGCATCTCCGATGCCTTCCACGTTCCGGCGGCGATCAAGGCGCTTTCGGCCGGCAAGCACGTTCTCTGCGAAAAGCCGATCGCCATGTCGGTCGAGGAGGCGGAGGAACTGAAGACCCATGTCGAGCGCACCGGCCTGGTGCTGCAGATCGGCCATATGCTGCGCTTCGATCCGGGCATCCAGGCCGCGCATGAGTTCGCCACCGGCGAGATGGGCTCTCTGCTGGCACTGAAGGCCTGGTACTGCGATTCCACCCATCGCTACACCATGACCGACGCGGTGCAGCCGGTGCCAAGGACCGGCGCCCATGCCTTGAAGCCGGCCGGGGACCAGAAGGCCGACCGCCAGCGCTATTTCATGCTGGCGCATGGCAGCCATCTCGTCGATCTCGCGCGCTATCTGGCCGGGCCGATCAAGTCGGTCCAGGCGCGCCTGCTCGAACGCTTCGGTGCCCATTGCTGGTTCGTCGACACCGAGTTCGAGAGCGGCGCGCTCGGCCATCTCGATCTGACGCTGCCGATCCGGATGGACTGGCACGAAGGCTTCCAGCTCTACGGCGAGAACGGCAGCGCCATCGGCAAGATCTTCAATCCCTGGTACTACAAGTCGAGCGAGGTCGACATTTTTCGCGAGAGCAGCGCCTCCTCGGAGCGGGTGCTTGGCGCCGACGGCCATTTCTACCGCCGCCAGCTCGAAGGCTTTGCCGACGTCGTGCTCACCGGCGTGCCGATGAATGGCGCCTCGATCGAGGACGGCGTCGCCTCAATCCGCGCCATGGTGGCGATCGGCCAGTCGGTCCGCAGCGGCAAGCCCGTCGATCTGTCGGACGCCTCGGGACCGGTCTGATGTATCCCGCGATCTTTGCCCGGACCTATCCGCTCGGCCCTGCCAACGAGCTGCTCTCGGCGATCGGGCAGGACGGCTATGAGGGCATGCAGTTCAACCTGTCATGCCTCGGACTGGCCAGCCTTCCGGACAGCGTTCCTGCCGACGAACTGACGGCCTTTGCCGAAGCCGCTCGCAGCCGAGGCCTGGCAATTGCCGGCCTTTCCGGCACCTACAACATGGCCCATCCGGATTCTGCGGTGCGCCGTACGGCCCGTGCACGCTTCGCCAATGTGGTCGCCGCCGCGCCGCTGCTCGGCGCGCCGATCGTGACGCTGTGCACCGGCTCGCGCAACGCCGACGACATGTGGGCAGCCCACCCCGACAACGCCTCGCCGGCCGCCTGGGCCGACATGCGCGCCGAGCTCGACGTCGCGCTCGAGCTTGCCGAGAGGCACGACGTGCGGCTCGGCATCGAGCCCGAGCCCGGCAATGTCGTCGCCGATGCCATTCTCGCGCGTCGGATCCTCGACGAGGTCGGGAATCCGCGCCTCGGCATCATCCTCGACGCCGCCAATCTCGTCGGCGACAGGCTGAGCGACCAGGCCCGCGTCATGGAAGAGGCCGTCGACCTGCTCGGCGAGCACATCATCCTGGCGCATGCCAAGGACATCGACCGGGCCGGCACGGTGGTCGCCACCGGGGCTGGCGACGTCGACCTCCACCGTTTCCTGCGGCTCTTGCGCTCGTGCGGCTACGACCAGGCGGTCGTCGCGCACGGCTTCGAGCACAAGGATGCGGCCGGGTCGGGCGCGGCCTTGCGCGCGCTTCTCGAGGATGTGTCGTGACCGCCGGCACCTTCACCACGGCCGACGGCTGCGCGCTCACCTTCGATGTCGCGGGCAGGGGGCAGCCGGTGCTGTGGCAGCACGGGCTCGGCGCGCCTCTCGACCAGCCGCTCGAAGTATTCCCGCAAGACACTGGTCTGCAACGCGTCACGGTGATGTGCCGGGGGCATGGCGGCTCCGCGCTTGGCGATCCCTCGCGCCTGTCGATCGCGCAATTCGCCGAGGATGCCCTGGCGCTGCTCGACCATCTCGGCGTCGAACAGGCGACGGTCGGCGGCATCTCATTGGGCGCGGCGATCGCGCTGAGGCTGGCAAGCTTCAACGCCCCACGCGTGGCAAAGCTGGTGCTGGCGCGGCCGGCATGGGTGGATGGCCCCTCCATCGAGCGCCAGCATGGCTATCATGTCGCGGCGCAATATCTCGAACAATACGGCGCCGAAGAAGGCGCGGAGCGTTTTCGCGCCTCGCCGGAATTCCTCGAGGTCCTTGCGGCCTCGCCCGACAACGCGGCCTCGCTCATCGGTTTCTTCAAGCGCCCGCGGCCCGACACCACCATCGCGCTTCTGTTGCGCATTCCGCTCGATTGGCCCGGCGTGAGCCGCGCCCAGATCACGACGTTCCGACAGCCGGCGCTCGTCATCGGCAACGACCAGGATTACGTCCACCCGCTGGCCTATGCGCGCGAGCTGGCAAGCCTCATCCCGGGCAGCCGGCTGGCCGAGATCACGTCGAAGACGATCGACCGCGCCGCCTATGTCGCCGAGTTCCGCGACGCCCTGGCAGGCTTCCTTTCGGACAGGGGAGGCGACCGATGACACGCGCCTCGATCCGCTCGATCCTGGTCGTCGATGTCGGCGGCACCTCGGTCAAATGCGGCATGGTCGTGGATCGTGTCCCGCAGGCCGGCGAGCGGCTCTTCCCGTCCTCCTTGCTGCGCAACGCCGATCCCGTCGGCAGCTTCGCCAAGCTCGTCAAGGAGTTCTGCGCCGAGGCCGGTCTCACCCCCGACCTGATGGTCTCGACGGTTCCAGGCTTCATCGATACCGACGGCGACCGCGTGCTCTTCGCCGGCAATGTGCCCGAGCTCAACGGCCACCATCTGGCGAGCGAACTCGGCGCGCTGCTTGGCTTCCCCGTCATCATCGAACGCGACTCCGTATTGGTGCTGGCGGGCGAGGTGATCGCCGGCGCTGCGAAAGGCGCAGACAGCGTGCTCGGCCTGTTCTTCGGCACCGGCGTCGGCGGCGCCTTCCTGCAGGGCGGCGAGGCTTTTCGCGGCGGCGGCTGGGCGCTGGAAATCGGCCATATGCCTTTCGGCAATGAGGGCAGGACGCTCGAAGGACTGCGCACCGACTGCCTGGAAACCTACGTCTCCGGCCGCGCCCTGGAAGTGATCGCCGCCCGGCACGGCGTTCCCGTCACCGAGATATTTGTTCAGTCCCGGCGCATCCCCGAGCTTCGCGCGGACGTCGACCGCTTCGTGCGCGATCAGGCGCTCGCTATCGGCACGGCGGTGGCTCTGTTTTCCCCGGCCACGATCGTGCTCGGGGGAGGGGTCTGCGCGATCGACGCATTTCCGCGCCGGCAGCTGGAGGAACTGGTGGCGCTGCGGGCGCCCTTCGCCGAGACGGGCCGCCCGATGGATTTGCGCTGGGCCGGGCTCGGCTGGCGCGCCGTCCTCTATGGCGGCCTCAAGGCCGCCGACGACTACGCCGCGGCTCGATCGATGCCTGCATCCAAAGCGAAGCAAGAACGGGAGTCCCTACCATGAGCCTGTTGGAGCTGAAGAACATCTCGCGCCAGTTCGGCGCCATCCACGCCGTCGAGGAGGTGTCGTTCAAGATCGAGCCCGGCGAGATCGTCGGCCTGATGGGCGACAACGGCGCCGGCAAGTCGACGCTGGTCAAGATGATCGCCGGCAACTTCCCGGCCTCATCCGGCAAGATGATCTTCGACGGCAAGGAGGTGCAGTTCAGCCAGCCGTCCGATGCCCGCCGCGCCGGCATCGAGATCGTCTACCAGGACCTGGCGCTCTGCGACAATCTGAGCGCGGCCGCCAACGTCTTCCTCGGCCGCGAGATCATGCGCTCGGTCGGCCCGTTCAAATTCCTCGACCATCGCAAGATGCGCGAGCGCGCCGCCGAGCTGTTCCGCGAGCTGCAGTCGGAGACGCGGCCGCGCGACGTGGTCAAGCGCATGTCGGGCGGCCAGCGCCAGGCGGTCGCGATTGCCCGCACCCGCCTGGCCGACGCCAAGCTGGTGCTGATGGACGAGCCGACCGCCGCGATCTCGGTGCGCCAGGTCGCCGAGGTGCTGGCGCTGATCAAGCGCCTCAAGGAGCGCGGCGTCGCCGTCATCCTGATCTCGCACCGCATGCCCGACGTGTTCGGCGTGTGCGAGCGCATCATGGTGCTGCGGCGCGGCCATCTGGTCGCCAACAAGCTCGCTTCGACCAGCTCGCCCGAGGAAATCACCGCCTTGATCGTCGGCGCCAAGGCCGCGGCTTGAGGCAACAGGGGAGGATGAGATGAACAAGTCTCCGGACGCCAGCAATTTGGATTCGGTCTTCAACCTGTCGGAACGCAGCAAGCTCGGCGAGCTGCTGCGCAGCCAGGAATTCTGGATCGTCGTCGCGGTGCTGATCATCGGCGCCGTGGTGGGCATGATCGCCCCGCGCTTCCTCACCGGCGCCAACATGGCCAACATCCTGCAGAACTTCTGCTTCACGGCGCTGATGGCGATCGGCATGACGCCGGTGATCATGACCGGCGGCATCGACATCTCGGTCGGTTCCACGCTCGGCCTGACCGGCGTGCTGCTCGGCCTGTTCTGCGCCAGCGGCTATCCCTTCGCCGTCGTCGTGCTGTTCGTGCTTCTCGTCGGCGCGTTCGTCGGCATCGTCAACGGCGCGCTGGTCTCGTACCTGAAGCTACCGCCCTTCATCGTCACGCTCGGCATGATGAGCCTGGTGCGCTCGCAGACGCTGGTCGTCACCAACAACCAGGTGGTCTACGATTTCGGCCGGGCCGGCGACACGCTGCTGGCGCTGGGCAGCGGATCCTTCCTCGGCGTGCCGAACGTGCTGTGGGCGGTGATCGTCTCGGCCGTCGTCATGCAGTGGCTGCTGTCGATGACCAAATGGGGCCGCTACGTGCGCGCCATCGGCGGCAATGAAAACGCCGCGCGCCTCTCTGGCATCCCGGTCGATCGCGTCAAGGTTTCGGCCTATGCGCTGCTCGGCGCCATGACCGGCATGACCGCCATCTTCCTCGTCGGCTGGATGGGCGCCGCTACCAACGCGCTCGGCCAGGGCCAGGAGCTGCAGGTCATCGCCGCCACCGTCATCGGCGGCGCCAACCTGCTTGGCGGCTTCGGCACGTCCTTCGGCGCCGTCATCGGCTCGGTGCTGATCGAAGTGATCCGCAACGCCCTGCTGCTCGCCGGCGTGAACCCCTTCTGGCAGGGCACCTTCGTCGGCCTCTTCATCCTGTTCGCGGTACTGCTTGAACGGTTCCGCTCCACCCGCGCCTAGCACCGCCCCGGACAGACCAGGCCCATGCGCCTGGTCCGCAGACCATGTCCGGGAAGGATCGCGCAATTCGTGCAGACAAGACATCAAAAGAGAGGAGAAAACATCATGACAGGCATCATCAACAGACTGACGTTGCGGTTGGCCGCGACTGCAATCGCGGCAGCGCTTGCCGCCGGCACGACGGCCGCTCCGGCTTCGGCCGAGACCTATGCGGTGATCGTCAAGACGGTGAACGACGTCTTCAGCGCCCCGGTCAAGGAGGGCTGCGAGAAGGCCGCCAAGGACCTCGGCGTCGAGTGCTACTATATCGGTCCGTCGGAGGTGAACGAGGCCCAGCAGCTTCAGGTCATCAACGACGTGCTGACCAAGGGCGTCGACGGCATCGCGGTCTCCGCGACCAATCCGAAGTCCGTGGCTCGGCTGCTGGAGAAGGCCAAGGCCGCCGGCATCCCGATCGTGACCTTCGACGGCGATCTGCTGCAGGAAGACGCCGGCCTGCGCTCGACCTTCATCGGCACCGACAACTACAATTTCGGCGTCGAGCTGGCGAAGAAGGTCGTCGAATACAAGCCGAAGGGCGGCACGGTCTGCATCCAGACCGGCACGGCCGGCTCGCTCAACCTCGACCTGCGCGTCCAGGGCATTCGCGACACGCTGGCCAACGTCTCGAAGGACAAGCCGGTGAAGCGTCTTGCCGGCGAGAACGGCTGGACCGAAGTCGACGGCTGCCCGATCTACAACAATGACAACATCAGCCTCGCCGCCCAGCAGATGAACGACGTGCTGGTCGCCAATCCCAAGCTCGACGCCTTCGTCGCCGTCGGCGGCTGGGCGCAGTACGCGCCGTCGGCTTACCGGCAGGCGGTCGGGCGCGTGAAGGACCGCGTCGATTCCAAGGACCTCGTCATCTCCTTCGGCGACGCCTTCGCGCCGCAGCTGCCGCTGCTCAAGGATGGGCTTGCCCACTACCTCGTCGGCCAGAGCCCGTACAATATGGGGTACAAGTCGATCGAGGCTCTGCACGACCTGAAGCAGGGCAAGACGGTGCCGCCCTATATCGACACCGGCTTCGTCAAGTGCACGCCCGACATGGCCGACACCTGCGGCAAGAACTGATCCGCAAAGAACAGACAGGCCGGCGGGAATTCCCGCCGGCCCTTTTTCAGGGATAGCGCAGTGAAGAAGCTCAGGCTTGCCGTCCTTGGCACCGGAATGATCGTGCGGCGCGCCCATCTTCCCGCCTTGCTCGGCGATGCCAGGGTCGAAGTGGCGGCGATCTACGGCCGTAACAGAGAGACCGCCGGTAAGTTGGCCGCCGAGTTCGGGATTCCGGCGGTTGCCGAGACCATCGAAGGCGCGGTGAACGTCGATGGCCTCGATGCCGTGGCCGTCGCCTTGCCGAATTTCCTGCATCGCCAGGCGGCCGAAGCCGCGATCAAGGCGCGGCTGCACATCCTGATGGAAAAGCCGCTCGCGACCTCGCTCGAGGATGCCCGGGCCATGGTGGATGGCGCCTCGGCTGCCGGCATCGGCTTCGCCATCAACCTGCCACAGCGCCACCGGCCGTCCATGCGGTTCATCAAGGAGACCATCGAGGCCGGCCGCATCGGCAATGTCCAGACGGTCGAGGTGCGCATGCTGCGCCGAGCCGGCATCCCCGGTTTCGGAACCTGGTTCACGCGCAAGCAGACGGCGGGGGGCGGCGTGCTGGCGGACCTTGGTCCGCATGTCATCGACCTGGCATTGTGGCTGTCCGGGAGCGCCAACGCGGCCGTGGCCGATTCGCGGATCTGGCGCAGCTTCGGTCCCCTTGGCAAAGGACTTGGCGACTGGAGCCCGCATCAGCCGGTCGAGGCGCCTGCAACGCAGTTCGACGTCGAGGATCGGGCGAGCCTTTCCCTGCGCTCGGACAAGGGTGTCGAGATCAGATGCGATGTGGCCTGGGCCTATGCCGGCCCCGACGAAAACCGCGTGCGCGTCGTCGGTGACCAAGGAGGGCTGGATTACTGGCCCGAAGCCAATGGCGACCAGGCACCCTTACGCTATTTCGACGCCGATCTGGATTCTCGACCCATGGCGGTGGCCGGCGACCATGCCGACCTGACGCCCGCGTGGAAGCAATGCGTCTCGTCCTTCATCGACGACATCGCTTCCGGGCGTCCACTGCCGCGCGGCGCCAGCGCTTTGGCCGTGCATGAAATCATCGACCAGGTCTACCAGCGGTCCCGCGCGGACTAACCCTTGCCTTTCAGCCCTGGCCGGCGAGCGCCGAGAGGCTGCCCAAGAGCTTCGTCCGGTCCTTGCCGATCATCAGCACGCTGCTGTCGGGCGCGAGCAACGCCGAGAAGGGCAGCATCGCAGCGCCGATCGGCGAGGCCTCCGGGCCGAACTGTCCGGGCACGATTTCCGGCGCGACGATGCCGATGGCGCTGACCCGGTTGAACTGGTTCTGCACCTTCGCCAGCAATTCGAGATGGATCGAGCGCGGCAGGATCGAGTCCAGCACGATCGCCTCGATGTCGATGACCGAGGTGATGGCGATGATCGCCTCGACCAACGCGTTGGCGCAATCCTCGACCCATTCGAACAGCGGCTCGCGCGCGCCGGGCGGCATCGGGTCGAGCTCGCGCACACGGACGATCTCGATGCCGCGCGATTTGAGATGATTGACCAGCACATAGATCGAGGCGCGGTGCAGCAGGCTCTGGTAGCGCGCGGGCTTGGCCGCGACCGAATCGAGGCTTGACGGCGAGACCGGCAGCGGGCCGAGCGCGGCGCTGTTACCATGCGGGCCGGTATGCACCTTGCCGCTCTGCACCAGGCCGCCGCCGACGAAGGTGTCGATCGAGATATGCATGAAATCGTGGAAGCGCGCGCCGGCGCCTTGCACGAGCTCGGCCAACGCCGCCGAGGTGGCGTCGTTCTCGATGAACACCGGAACCTTCGGCGGCGTTGCGAAGAAGGTCATGAGGTCGATCGCTTCCCAACGATCGCCGAGATCGTCCGGAAAACCCAGCTCCTCGCTCCAGCCGCCGAGGAAATAGGGCGAGGCGATGCCGACGCCGACGATCGAGGCATCGTCGAGGCCGTCGACCAGCGCCTCGAAATTGGCAAGCGAAGTGTTGCCGGCCCGGCGTACCAGATCCGGGTCCGGATAGCGGTACTCGTGCGATGCGCGCGCCCGCACCTCGCCGGCGAAGTCGACCAGCACGGCTTCCAGCGCGCGCCGGCCGATCTTGATGCCGACGCTGTAGATGCGCTCCGGCGCCAGACGGTAGAGGATCGAGGGCGATCCACGCTGCCCGAACCTTTTTCCCACTTGCTTTACGAAACCGACGGACTCCAGCCCGTCGACGATGTCGGCGACGGCGGCGGGGGTGAGGTGGGCGGCGCGCGCCAGATCGGACTTGGACGCCTCCTTCAGGCGGCGGATGGCATCGAGCACGAAACGTTCGTTGTAATGCCGAACCTTGACCGAATTGCTACCTTTTCCGGACAAAACGCCATCTCCCAGGTCTTGCCGCAAGCACGGCCGGCTCCATCTGCAATCACGGCCGCAACGATGCCGAACCACGGGTGAGCACGGCGCGACACTGCGCGTTGCGCATAAGGAAGTCAATTTTCAGGTTGCGGGTTTGACGTATTTAATATAGCAAACTGAAAAAATAACTACGACCGGGGAGGAACCGTGCTGCAGCAGGGCACGCATGGCGAAGCCGTCGCGACGATGGCAGGAGCAGTTGCTCCAGTGGCGCTGGTCGGCGCCACCAAGGCCTTTGGCGGCACCATCGCGCTGAAGGACGTTTCCTTCGACCTGCGCTCGGGCGAGGTGCTGGCGCTGCTCGGCGAGAACGGCGCCGGCAAAAGCACTTGCGTGAAGCTGCTGGCCGGCGTGCATGCGCCGACGGACGGCCATGTCGAGGTCGACGGCAAGGCAGCCAGCTTCCGCTCGCCGCATGATGCCCAGGCCGCCGGCATTGCGGTCATGCATCAGCATCCCGGCTTGTTTCCCGACCTGTCGGTCGCGGAGAATATCTATCTCGGTCACATGCCGCGCGACCGTTTCGGCGGCATCGATAACGCCGCCATGCTCGTCGGCGCGCGGAAAGTGCTGGCGACCGTCGGCCTTGCCGTGCCGGCCGACACTAGGCTCGGCGCCTTGCGCACCTCCGAGCAGCAGCTGGTCGAGATCGCCCGCGCGCTCTCGCTCGATGCGCGCGTGCTGATCATGGACGAACCGACGGCCGCGCTCTCGCAGCGTGAGGTGGAGCGGCTTTTCGCCGTCGTCGCCGATCTCAAGTCGCACGGCGTGGCGATGATGTTCGTCGGCCATCGCATGGACGAGATCTTCCGCATCGCCGACCGCATCGCGGTGCTGCGCGACGGCCGCCTTGTCGGCGTCAAGCCGAAGGCCGAGCTTGGTCGCGCCGCGGCGATCTCCATGATGGTCGGCCGCGAGGTCAGCGATCTCTATCCGGACCGCCGCGAAAAACCCGGCGCGCTGGTGCTGGAGGCAAGCGGGCTGTCGCGCGCCGGCGCCTTCGCCAATTTCGACCTCAAGCTCCATGCCGGCGAAGTGGTCGGCCTCGGCGGCCTCGTAGGCAGCGGCCGCACCGAGATCGCGCGCGTGCTGTTCGGCATCGACCCGCCGGACGCCGGCCAGATCCTCATCGACGGCAAGCCGGTGCGCTTTGTTTCCGCGCGCGACGCCATGGACGCGCGCATCGCCTATGTCTCGGAAGACCGCATGGGCCAGAGCCTGGTGATGGATTTCGGCGTACTCGACAACGCCGTGCTGCCGGTGCTGGACAAGGCATCTCGCTTCGGCCTCTACGGCACCGACCGTGCCATCGGTCTCGTCGCCGATTGGCTGAAGCGCATGAAGCTGCGCTTCGCCGGCTACGGCCAGCCGGTCAAGGAACTGTCCGGCGGCAACCAGCAGAAGGTGGTGCTGGCCAAATGGCTGCGCACCGAGCCGCGCGTCCTGATCCTCGACGAGCCGACGCAGGGCATCGACGTCGGCACCAAGGCCGAGGTGCATGCCATGATCGCCGACCTTGCCGCGCAGGGCATGGCGATCCTTTTGATCTCTTCCGAAATGCCCGAGCTCATCGGCATGTGCGACCGCATCGTCGTGCTGCGCGAGGGCCATCGCACGGCCGAATTCGCGAGCGGCGAAGCGACCCAGGAAAAGGTGCTCGAGGCGGCGACCCGCACCGTCGAGCAGGCCGGCGCGCCGACAGAGGCCGCGCAAGCCGCGCTCGATGAGGCAAGCAAAGGCCCGGCAAATATCCTCAAGCGCCGCGAGTTCGGCCTGCTTGCCGCGATGCTCGTGGTGGCCATTCCCGTCACCATCATCAACCCGCGCATGGTCAGCGCCGCGAACCTGACCGCGGTCTCGATGGACGCGGCGCTGCTGGTGGTTGCGGCCCTGGCCCAGATGCTGGTGCTGATCACCCGCAACATCGATCTCTCCATCGCCTCCGTGATCGGCCTGTCGGCCTATATGGCGGCCAGCATGGTGCAGGCCTATCCCGGCCTCGACATCGCCATTGGCCTCGCGACCGCCTGCGCTGTCGGCACGGTCTGCGGGCTCATCAACGGCCTCGTCGTCACCCGGGGAAAGATCCCGGCGATCGTCGTCACGCTCGCCTCGATGTCGATCTTCCGCGGCTTCAATTCGATCTGGGCCGCCGGCGACCAGGTCAGCGCCGACGAGGTGACGCAGAGATGGCTCGACATGACCGGGCTGAAGCTCGCTGGCGTGCCGCTGATCGTCGCCATAGCTATTGTTATCCTCGGCGCCGGCTATGTGCTGCTCTACCGCACGGCGATCGGGCGCGAGCTGTTCGCCACCGGCTCGAATCCCGACGGCGCGCGTCTCATCGGCATTCCTGTCGACCGGCGCATCCTGATGGCCTTCGGGCTGGCTGGGCTGCTCGGCGGCCTGTGCGGCGCGCTGTGGGCCTCGCGCTACGCCACCATCGACGCCCGCGTCGCGCTCGGCTTCGAGCTGACTGTCATCGCCTCCGCCGTGGTCGGCGGCGTCGCCATCCGCGGCGGCTCCGGCACGCTTCTCGGCATCGTGCTTGGGTCGCTTACGCTGCTGGTCATCAAGAACGGGCTGACCCTGGTTCGCGTCGATCCGCTGTGGCTGCAGGGCGTCTACGGCCTGGTGATCCTCGTCGCCATCGGCATCGACACCTTCATCGTGCGGCGCGCCGAGCAGGCAAGACAGGCGAGGATGAGATGACGAAGTTCCTCCGCTCGATCGACTTCTGGGATCTGTTGCTGGCAGCCGCCTGTCTCGCCGTCTTCCTCTACGCCGCGATCTTCGTGCCGAACTTCGTCTCCGGCTTCAACCTCTCGCAGCTTGCCGCCAGCGCGTCGGAAAAGGCGCTGCTGATCCTGCCGATGACGCTGCTCATCATCTGCCGCGAGATCGACCTTTCGATCGCTTCGTTGCTGGCCCTGACCTCGGTGATCTTCGGCCTGGCTGTCCAGGCCGGCACGCCCACCTTCGCCGCGATCCCGCTGACGCTCCTCTTCGGCGCATTGCTCGGCGCCTTCAACGGCTTTCTGGTGTCGGCGCTCGGCCTGCAGTCGTTGGTGGTGACACTGGGCACGATGGCGCTCTATCGCGGCATCGGCTACATCCTGCTCGGCACCGGCTCGGTCAACATCCTGCCGTCCGAGATCGTCGATTTCGGCATAAACAATCTGCCGGGAACGCAGATCCCCTGGACCATCGTGCCCTTCGTGCTGCTGGCGCCGGTCTTCGCGATCGTCCTGCAGAAGACCGCGACCGGCAAGCGGCTTTACGCGCTGGGCGGCAGCCCCGAAGTCGCGCGCTACTCCGGCATCAACACGCGCCGCATGGTGTTTTCGCTCTTCGTCGTCTCGGGCGTCGTCGCAGCCATTGCCGGCATCGTCTACACGGCCCGCCTTGCCAATGCGCGCGCCAACAACGCGCTCGGCATGGAGCTCGACGTCATCACCATCGTGCTGCTCGGCGGCGTCAGCGTCTTCGGCGGCAAGGGCAAGCTGACCGGCGTCATGCTGGCGCTGGTGCTGATCGCCATCATCCGCAACGTGCTCGCGCTCAACCAGATCGGCGGCGACGCGCAAGGGATGATCATCGGCCTGCTTCTGATCGGCTCGCTGCTGGTCGGCAATTACTGGCGCTCTTTGGAGGAGCGTCTCTCAAGATCGCGCGCCTTGCGCGAGACCAAGGGGTGATCTCGGGCCCCTTTTCGAAGCCCGGAGTCTGATGGAGGAGTAACAATGAAAGCGTTTCGACTAGCTCTGCTCGCAACCTCGGTTCTGCTTGCCCCTGCTTCGCTGGCCTATGCCGACGAATGCGCCAAGGAACCGGTGACCGTCGGCTTCCTGCCCAAGCTTGATACCGATCCCTATTTCAAGGTCGCCCAGCAGGGCGCGGAGGAGGCCGCCAAGGAGATCGGCGGCAAGGCGATCCAGGTCGCGCCGTCGCAGGCGACTGCCGAGGCCCAGATCGATTTCATCAACAGCCTCGTCACGCAGAAGGTCGGCGTCATCGCCATCTCGGCCAATGACGCCAACGCCGTCGCGCCGGCGCTGAAGCGCGCGGCGCAGCAGGGCGTGAAGGTCGTGTCCTACGATTCCGATGTCGCCGGCGATGCCCGCGCGATCTTCGTCAACCAGGCCAAGGGCGACAGCCTGGCCGAGATGATGCTGGAAAGCGCCTACAATCTGATGGGCGGCGAGGGCGACTTCGCCATCCTGTCGTCGACGCCGACGGCCACCAACCAGAACGCCTGGATCGACTTCATGAAGAAGAAGATGGCGGCCGAGCCGAAATTTTCGAAGATGAAGCTGGTGCAGGTCGCCTATGGCGAGGAAAGCGAGCAGGTCAACCAGCAGCAGGCGCTGGCGCTGGTCCAGGCCTTCCCCGATCTGAAGGCGATCATCGTTCCCGCCGGCATCGGCCTGCCGGCCGCGGCGCGCGCGCTGGAGGAAGCCGGCCTGATGGGCAAGGTGAAGCTGACGGGCCTGGCGCCGGCGACGCTGATCTCGAAATACATCAAGGACGGCTCGGCCCAGGACATCTGGTGGAACGTCTCCGATCTCGGCTACCTGACCTACCAGACCGCCCAGGCGCTGGCGCAGTGCAAGATCACCGGCAAGGAAGGCGAGAAGTTCAAGGCCGGCCGTCTAGGCGAGTACACGATCGGCGCCGGCGGCGAGCTGGTGCTCGGCCCAGCCAAGATCGTGACACCGGAAAATCTGGCCGAGTTCAAGTTCTGATCCCCTAAACCCGGCGGGCGCCGCGGCGCCCGCCGCATTCTCTCGATCGACAGCACGGGTGCGCAATGAAGATCCTGCTTGCGGGCGAAACCTTTTCGGCCACGACATCGGTGGCTTCCGGCGCCGAGGTGCTGACCAGCGCCGCCTATGTCAACGGCGCCACCGCCTTCAACGCGGCCCTGGCCGCCGAAGGCATTTCGGTCACCCAGATCGGCGGCGAGCGCTGCCCGGCCGAATTCCCTTACGACCTCGAAGCGCTGGCCCCCTACAAGGCGGTGGTGATCTCCGATGTCGGCGCGCTGAGCCTGTTGGTGACGCCCGAGGCGCGCGCCGGCCGCGTCGGCGTCAATCGCCTCGACGTTCTGAAAGCCTATGTCGAGGGCGGCGGCGGGCTGATGCTGGCCGGCGGCTATATGGGCTTCCAGGGCATGTTCGGCACCGCGCGCTTCCACGACACGCCGGTGGAGGATGTGTTGCCGGTGCGCTGCCTGCCTTTCAGCGACGGGCTGGAAGTGCCGCAAGGGCTGCAGCCCTCCATCCTTCAGGCATCGCATCCGATCCTTGCCGGTATCGAGGGGCCGCTGCCGCCGGTCCTCGGCATGAACAAGACCGATTTCCGCCGCGACGGATCCTCGCGGCTGCTCGCCTCCTGCCATTATCGCGGCGCGGACTGGCCGCTGCTTTCGGTGCGCGAGCTTGGCAAGGGCCGCACCGCCGCCTGGACGACCGACATCGGTCCGCACTGGCTGTCGCAGGATTTCCTGGCATGGCCGCTCTATGGCCGTCTGATGGGCAACATCATCCGCTGGATTGCGGGCGCCTGACCGTCACCGCTTTGACCAGTGCCGCCGCCCGACACTCCCTGCGGGCGCAGCGCCGAGTTGACCGCCTTGGCGAGGCGGCGCTGGTCAAACCCTTTTCATCATCGCAACCGGCCAAGGCCCAAGGACCGACCATGAGCGACTGGAACGATCTCGTCTCGCGCATCCTTGCGACCGATTCTGGCGGCGTGCGCACCATGATCGCCATCGCCGGGCCGCCCGCCGCCGGCAAATCGTCCATCTCGGATCGGCTGCAGGCGGAGCTCGCCGCCGAGGGCGCCGAAATCCTGCCGATGGACGGCTTCCACTATGACAATGCGGTGCTCGACCAACTCGGCCTGCGCCAGCGCAAGGGCGCGCCGCAAACCTTCGACTTCGACAATTTCGAGCTGACCTTGCGGCGCGTGCGCGACAGCACGCAAAGTGTCGCCGTGCCGACCTTCGACCGCCCGCTCGACCTGTCGCGCGCCGGCGCAAGGCTGATCGCGCCAACGACCCGCTATGTCATCGTCGAAGGAAACTACCTCTTGCTCGACCGCGCGCCCTGGTCCGGCCTTGCCCGCCTGTTCGACCTGACTGTCTTCCTCACCGCGCCGCGCGCCGAGCTCGAGCGAAGGCTGCTGAAGCGCTGGACGGACCTGAGCTACCCGGATGAATACGCAGTCGCCAAGGTTCGCGGCAACGACCTGCCTAATGTCGAACTCGTGCTGGATCACAGCGCGCCGGCGGACGTGACGTGGGTGTCGAGGTGAGGGCTGTGGGACTGGTCAAGACCCAAGAAGTACTGGGAATGCCGGACGCTTCGCTCGACGCCGGTCGCCGTACCAGATCAATTGCTATTCTTGGCTAGCGGTTTCGGGCCGCTCCACCTGACTTAAAGCATCTGGCACAGTTGCTTGAGTGGGGACCGCATCGTCGGCGACTAGGATATTCGCGTCCCGGACGTCCAGTGTCCGTTGTTGCTCATATGGTGGAGGAGCTTGCTCGTCTAGACTCTCCCGCAATGCCCTACCAAAGCTCTCCAACAAGTCGATATCTGACATAATTTGCTCCGGCCCGCTGAACTGCCCGGAGTTCAGAGCATGAGCAATATCATTTCGACGTTCGAAGAAATCCTCCAAGGCAGCCACAAACTTGCCGTGTGCCTTCCCTTGGTCCGTCTCTCCTAGCCTTTCAAGTAGGGGTTGCTTCCCACAAGAAAGCCGGCAGACGTCGCTGAGCCCACTCACTTTAAAAAGCTCGTTTAGTTGAGAGGGCCTCATATTGTTCTCGTTGTGGATAAGATCTTTATAGATTTCCTTGGTTAGATCGCCCTTGCAAAACTCATATATGGCAGAAAAGCGAGCGTTGGCCGCGCCAAAGATGTCGTAGCTCTGCTGAGGGCCGTCGAATTTGATTTTTCCCAGACCGTCCATGGTCCTTTTCCACGCCGTACTCGCCAGCTTTTTTGGAAGACCGTCGAACGAACGTGCACCTGCAACGACCGCGCGAGCATACTCACGCGCCATCTCGCGAACGAACTCTTCGAATGTGGCAGCCACAAGAAGAGTCGCCGAATTCGCTGCCGCGACACGCATTCTCGGTGGCTGCTTTTTGTCGGAGAAACCGTTTACGAGCGACCGAATTGCGTCTAGGTCACTGACAAAATCCTCGCAGACAATCTCAAAGGCCGTAGCCAAATAAGTTACTCCGGTCGAAAAATACTCTTCATTAAAGTGATTCGATCTCTTACGGCCTGCGCCGTATTTCCTTGGCCGGTGAGAACGGGTAGGGTGGCAGCGTCAGACAATGTCTGAGTCAGTCTATCTTTAACTCCGGCGGTGTCCCGTAGTATCTGGTCGCGAAATTCCCACAGTTGATCAATGGCAACCATCGATGCATCATAGAGTGCGGCCGAAACTCGTTCTCTGCCCTTCTCGTCTGGAGGAAGCAGGAAAGGCTTTCCGGAAAAAAGATGATAGAGGAAGCTAAATCTAGAAATATACTCCCGTTTTAAATCATCGGACTGATCCTTGGTCGCGTTAAATTCCATAGCGCGATCAAGCATAGACCTCATCGACCCACGTATATTCTTGTCGTCCTTGAGCGCAAAATATCGCAGAACAAGCTGACAGTCGCCCATGCTGGAATAGAGAGTATTCTTCTGTCTCTGGGGGTTCTCATAGTAATCGCTTGGGTCAGCCTCGACATACGCGGGTATATCAAAAACAGTCGTAAAAAGACCGTTTCTTGTCAGATCAACAATGGCTGAGTTAAAGGGCCCTGGATTGAGTGCGTTTCGGATTTCCTGAGGGTTTAGCTTAGTGCCACCTGTGTTGAGGCGATCAAATATGAATCGCCGGATATCAGTCATCGATAGGCGATTTTGAACATTCTCTGAATCGCTCTCCAGCAAAAGGACGATGGCCGATATACTAGCTCGGTCCAATGCTCTCTTGATTCTAGGTGGGCAGCGGGAATAGCGTATTCCATTTAGAGGTTTTAGAACCGTCAAGGAAGTCAGTGCGAAGTCACCAGCTATAAATTCTTTAACTGCGTTTAGTCGTTGCTGACCATCCATAACCTCATATCTGGCGGCATCACTTTCATACAGAAAGACAGGAGGTACTGGAATGTTTAATAGTAATGATTCAACTAATTTTGATTTTTGGGTCACCGTCCATCTTAATCTTCTCTGATATTCCGGACGAAGATTGAGAACTTCCCCTTTTTCAATCAGGTCTCTGATCTGAGGTAGAAAGAAATTGTTAGTTTGATATATTATCCGAAACGCGTTTTTTGCAAAAAAATCGTCAGGATCAACAGATTGCTGTTCAGTTGCGGCAACGTCGTCAGCTTCTTCGTCGCCAAGCAGCACTTCGACATCCATGGACAGCCCCTTATCTCGCTTAGGTCGTCTTAGAACTCAAGTCGTAACACTGCAAGCCGGAAACGCTCGTGATTATTGGAAACGCTGGCGAGTATTGATGCCGACTGCCGCTAGCTGCTGTGGGCTTTGGACGCCATCACAACACGCTGGTAATGCCGCCATCCACCAGCAGCGTCTGCCCCGTTACGAAGCTCGCGGCGTCTGACGCCAGGAACACCGCGGCGCCCGCCAATTCCTCGACATCGCCCCAGCGCCGCATCGGCGTGCGGCCGGTGAGCCAGCTGGAGAATTTCTCGTCGGCGACCAGAGCGGCGTTCAACTCGGTCTTGAAGTAGCCGGGCGCGATGGCGTTGACGCGTATGCCATGCTGGCCCCATTCGCCGGCCATCGACTTGGTCAGCATGGTGATCGCCCCCTTGCTCGCCGCGTAGGGCGCGATCGAGGGGCGGGCGAGCGCGCTCTGCACCGAGGAGACGTTGATGATCACGCCCTTACGACGCGCGATCATGCCCTTCACCGCGGCGCGGCTCACCTTGAACACGCCGTCGAGATTGGTCGCCATCAGCGCGTCCCAGTCGGCATCGGAAAAAGTCTCGAGCGGCGCGCGGCGCTGGATGCCGGCATTGTTGATCAGGATGTCGATCGGCGCGGTGCCGGCTTCGCTCGCCGCGATCGCCGCGTCGACCGACTGCGTGTCGGTGACGTCGATCACCGCTTCCGCCACCGTGTAGCCCTCGGCGCGCAGCCGGTCGGCGGCGGCCTTGAGCTCGTCGGCCTTGCGGCCGCCTATGGTGACGCGCGCGCCGGCGGCGGCCAGCGCCTCCGCGAAGGCGAGGCCCAGCCCGCGGCTGGCGCCGGTGACGAAGGCATGCCTGCCTTCGAGGCCGAAGAGACGGCCGAGATAATCAGTCGAACGCAATTTGCACCTTCATCGATTGCGATTTGTCGCTGGCCAGCTCGAAGGCTTTTCGCGCTTCGGCCAACGGCAAAGTGTTGCTGAGCAGCGGCGCGACGTCGATCCGGCCGGAGCCGATCAGGTCGACCGCGAGGACGAATTCCGTGTCGAAACGGAAGCTGCCCTTCACCTGGATTTCCTTGGTGACGATCATCGAAATCGAAAGCTCCGCCGTCGCGCCCTGACCGACGGTCACCAAGGTGCCGCGCGGCTTAAGGAACTGCAATGCGCTGGCCACCGTGGCGCCCTGGCCGGCGGCCTCGAAGACGACGTCGAAATATCCCTTGTTGGCGGCATAGAAGTCCATCGCCTCGGCATTCGTAGCGACATTGACGGTGCGGTCGGCGCCGACCTTGGCGGCATATTGCAGCGGCTTGTCCTGCACGTCGGTGACGACGATTTCGCGCGCGCCGGCAAAGCGCGCCGCGAGCACCAGGAGCGTTCCGATCGGCCCGGCGCCCATGATCAGCACCCGGCTGCCATAGACCGGGGCCTGGGCGACGGCATGCAGCGTCACGGCAAGAGGCTCGGCAAAGGCGCCGGCGGTAGGGTCGGAGCCCTTCGGCAGCGGCACGGCGTTTTCGGCGCGGCAGACGAGATGCTCGGCAAAGCCGCCCTGCACATGCGGCGTGCGCATCGCCGACCCTAGGAAGCGCATGTCGAGGCAATGGATCGGCTGTCCGGTCCTGCAGAAGTCGCAGGCGCCGCAGGGGTTGGCTGGATTGACGGCGACTGCCGTGCCCACCGCTGGCCCGGAAACGCCCGCGCCGAGCGCCTCGACGCGGCCGGCG
Source organism: Mesorhizobium sp. BH1-1-5 (assembly GCF_020165615.1). Taxonomy (NCBI): domain Bacteria; kingdom Pseudomonadati; phylum Pseudomonadota; class Alphaproteobacteria; order Hyphomicrobiales; family Phyllobacteriaceae; genus Mesorhizobium; species Mesorhizobium sp. BH1-1-5. Next base: position 21,017 of record NZ_JAIUIM010000020.1, on the reverse strand, counting down.
ATCTCGTGGCCGAGGATCATCGGTTCCTTCATGCGGACAGTGCCGAAGCCGCCATGGCGGAAATAGTGCAGGTCAGAGCCGCAGATGCCGCCGCGCGCAATGCGCACCAGTACCTCGCCGGGGCCGGGCGAGGGGGCGGACCGCTCCTCCACATGGAGGTCGAGCGGCTGGCGCAGCACCACCGCGCGCATGGAGGATGTTGGCGACAAACCGGCTCTCCGAGATTTCGTTCCCCACAGCTAGCAGGAAAGCCCGGCTTGTTTCAACTCGATTCATCTGATAAATCAGATTAAGCAGATGAGACGGACAATCGCTGCTTGGGAGGAAGGACAATGATTTCGAAGAAATGGGCGCTGCTCGGCGCCTCAATGCTCTTTGCCGCGCCGGCTTTGGCCGACGACAGCTTCACCATGGGCTATTCGGCCGGCTATCTCACCGACCCGTTCCAGAGCATCGAGGTCAACATGACGATCGATGCGGCGAAGAAAGCCGGACTGAAGACGCTGCCCGTCGCCAACGCCAACGGCGATGCCGGCCGCCAGGTCACCGACATCCACAATCTGATCGCCGCCGGCGCCAAGGGCATCATCGTCGTGCCGACCGACAGCAAGGCGGTCGAGCCCGCCGTCGCCTTCGCGGCCGGCAAGAAAGTGCCGGTCGTGTCGATCGACAACGGCGTCGCCGGCGGCAAGGTGTTCATGGTGGTGCGCTCCAACAGCGTCCAGATGGGCAAGGCCGCCTGCGAGGCGATCGGCAAGGCGCTGGGCGGCAAGGGCGTGGTGCTGGAACTGCAGGGCGATCTCGCCACCACCGCGGGACGCGAGCGCACCAAAGGTTTCGAAGACTGCATGAAGTCGCAGTTCAAGGGCATCAAGGTCAATGCCCAGCCGACCAACTGGAAGACGGAGAAGGCGGTCGCCGCCGCGCAGACCATCGTATCGTCGACGCCCGATCTCGGCGCCATCTACATGCAGAGCGACTCCGTCATGCTGGCCGGCGTGCTGAGCGTCTTGAAGAGCGCCAACAAGATGACCAAGGTCGGCGAGGACAAGCACATCTTCCTCGTCACCATCGACGGCACGCCGGGCGCGCTGAAGCAGGTGCGCGACGGCTATGTCGACACCGTCATCTCGCAGCCTGTCGACCTCTATGTCAAATACGGCCTCTACTACCTGCAGGCCGCCGTTGCCGGTAAGAAGTTCAAGGTCGGCCCGACCGACCACGACAGCGAGATCGTCAAGCAGGACGGCAGCCTCCAGGACCTGCTGCCCGCGCCCGTCGTGACCGCCGCCAATGCGAGCGATCCCGCGCTCTGGGGCAACGCCGCCAAATAGGCATTCTCCGCAGCCTACGGAGCGCTATCCTCATCCCTGGTGGTAACGCTCCGGTCTTTTTATCGGGTCGACCATGCAGCCAGCAGCCGTCGAAGTGAGGCATGTGAACAAGCTCTTCGGGGCGGTTCAGGTGCTGCACGACATTTCGCTGAAAATTCCGCAAGGCGTCGCGCGTGGCCTCGTCGGCCGCAACGGCGCCGGCAAGTCGACGCTGGTGAGCATTCTCACCGGACTCGCCGAACCGAGCAGCGGCAGCGTGCTGCTTGGCGATGTCGCAGCACCCGCAAGGCGCACCAGCGAGGAGTGGCGCAACAAGGTCGCCTGCGTCTACCAGCGCTCGACGCTGGTGCCGACCATGACGGTGGCGGAAAACCTGTTCGCCAACGCCTATCCGGGCTCCTCGCGCTGGGTGAACTGGTCGAAGCTGCGCAACGAAGCGCGCCGCATCTGCGAGGAATGGGAGCTCGGCATCGATGTCGACGCACGTGCCTCCGATCTGCGCGTCGAGCAGCGCCAGGTGGTCGAGATCGCGCGGGCGCTCGCCAAGGGCTCGCGCTTCATCATCTTCGACGAGCCGACCGCAGCACTTGAATCGAAGGAGGTGGCGCGGCTCTTCGAGCGCATCCGCCGCCTGAAGCGCGACGGCGTCACGCTGCTCTACATCTCGCATCATCTGCAGGAGATCTACGAGATCTGCGACAGCGTCACCGTGCTGCGCGACGGCCGCGTCATCGTGCCGGACGCCGCCGTCGCCGACCTGCCGAAGCCGAAAATCGTCGAAGCGATGGTCGGCGCCGAGATCGCGCGCGCCGCGCGTCCGGCGCCGGTGCTGGACAAGGCGGCGACGCCGGCGCTGACCGTCGAAGGCCTGAACCTGCCCGGCGTCTTCGGGGACATTTCGTTCACCGTCGCGGCCGGCGAGCAGGTCGGCCTTGCCGGTCTTGGCGGCTCCGGCAAGGAACAAGTCGCCGAAGCGATCGTCGGCCTCGTCAAACCGAAATCCGGCGAGGTCCATGTCGCCGGCAAGCCGCTCGGCTTCGGCAATGTGCCGGCTGCGCAAAGGCTCGGCGTCAGCTATGTGCCGCGCGACCGGCGCGGCCGTGGGATCCTGCCGCAGCTTTCTGTGGCGGAAAACCTGACGCTGACGGTCCAGGGAACGCTCGGCCGCTTCGGCTGGATCGCGCCGGGCAGGATGAACGCGGCGGCGCGCCGGCTCTACGACGCGCTTTCGGTGGTGGCGAGCTCGCCGCGCCAGCCTGTGGTCGAGCTCAGCGGCGGCAACCAGCAGAAGGTGGTGATGGGCCGCGCGCTCGCCTCCAGCCCGCGCGCGCTGGTGCTGGTCTACCCGACGCAAGGCGTCGACGTCGCCGCCAAGGAAGCGATCTTCGACATCGTGGCGAAAGCGCAGGCAGGCGGCACCGCGGCGCTGGTCGTCTCCGACGAGGTCGACGAGCTGCGCAACTGCCAGCGCGTCCTGGTCGTCTTCAAGGGCCGCATCGTGCGCGAATTCGCCGCCGGCTGGAACGAGCGCGAATTGATCGCGGCAATCGAGGGAGTAGAAGCGTGAGCGCAGTGGCCGTCAACCAGCAGAATTTCAGGACGCGCCTTGCCGGCCTTGGCCTGCGCGAGCTGACGCTGATCCCGGCGCTGATCCTGATCGGCTTCGTCGGCTGGCTGAACAACCCGGCCTTCCTCACCGCCGACAACATCGTGAACATCCTGCAGCAGTCGTCCGAGCTGTCGATCCTGGTCATCGCCGAGACGCTGATCCTGCTTCTGGCCAAGATCGACCTGTCGCTGGAATCGATCGTCGGCTTCGCGCCGATGCTCGGCGCCTGGCTGATCGCCACCGACCCGTCGCTTGGCGGTTCCGGCATCGGCCTCAACCCGGCGCTGGCGATCGCGCTGGTTTTCGTCACGGGGGCCGCGGTCGGCGCGATCAACGGCTTCCTGGTGGTGACGATGCGGCTGTCGCCCTTCATCGTCACGCTGTCGATACTGATCCTGCTGCGCGGCATGACGCTCGGCCTCACCAACGGCACGACCTTGTTCGACCTGCCGGATTCCTTCCTTTATCTCGGCAACGCCAAATGGGCCGGCGTGCCGGCCTCGATCTGGATCGCGGCGCTGCTCTATCTCGTCTTCGGCATCGTGCTGCGCTACCACCGCCTCGGCCGAGCGCTCTACGCCATCGGCGGCAACCCGGAAGCGGCCCGCGTCGCCGGCATCCAGGTCGACCGCATCGTCTGGGGCACCTACATCGTCGCTGGCCTGCTCGCCGCGCTCGCTGGGCTGATGCTTTCCGGCCGCATCGCCTCTGTCGTGTCGAGCCAGGGCCAGAACATGATCTTCTACGTCTTTGCCGCTTCGGTGATCGGCGGCGTCAACCTGAATGGCGGGCGAGGGCGGCTGATCGGCGCGCTGACCGGCGTGCTTTTGCTTGGCGTCTTGCAGAATGTGCTGACGCTGTCGCAGGTGCCGAGCTTCTGGATCGACGCCGTCTACGGCGCCATCATCCTGCTGGCGCTGATCTTCGCGCGGCTGACCGGCGACCGCAGCGCCGATAATTAGTCGGTGCGGTATCGATCCGCACGTGTAACACTGCGTGAAGACTCAAACGGGCGGGACCATGGCAGGTACTCAGACCTCGTCGGTAACAGATGAGATAACCAACATCCTCGGCCGCGAGATTCTTGGCGGGTTGTTTCCCCCCGGCGCGACTTTGCTCGGCGAGGAGGAGATATGCGCCCGCTTCGGCGCCAGCCGCAGTGCCGCCCGCGAAGCGGTGAAGATCCTGTCGGCCAAGGGCCTGCTGCTGACCCGCCCGCGGCGCGGCTCGCGCATCCGCCCGCTGAAGGACTGGAACTTCCTCGACCCGTCGGTGCTGGGATGGCTGCGCGAGAGCGCGACGCCACGCCATTTCATCACCGAGCTTCTGGAGGTGCGTCTGGCCTTCGAATGCGAGGCGGCAGCGCTTGCCGCGGGCCGCAACAATCCCGAGGATATCGCCGCCATCCGCGAGGCCTTCGAGGCGATGCGCGCCGCATCCTCCGGCCAGGGCGATCCGGTGTCGTCGGATGCAGCCTTCCATGAAGCCGTGCTTGCCGCCACCGGCAACCGGTTCTTCCTGCCGCTCTCGGCGCTGATCCACACCGCGTTGCAATACAGTGTGCCGACCACCAACGCGCTGTTCGGTCACCCGGTCGGCGACCTCGAGGCGCATGGCAAGGTGCTGAAGGCGATCGAGGCCGGCGACGCCGCCAGGGCGCGCAAGGCCATGCACGATATGCTGAGCGAGGTGCTCGCCCGCGTGCGGACAGCCGTCGAGTTGACCGGGGCTAGCTGAACCTGCCTTAAGCCGCGAGCCACACGTCGGTGAAGTCTAATTCGTAGGTCGGATGCGCGTGGCGGTTCATCACCTGCTTGGCCGAGTGGCAATAGAGCTTCATCCAGTAAGGCTGGATGATCACGCCGGACTGCTGCAGGATCGTCTCGACATCCTTCATCACCGCTTTGCGTTTCTCGACATCGGCGGTCTTCAGCGCCTCGTCGAGCTTGGCGTCGAATTCCTTCGAGGCGAAGCCGCTCTCGTTCCACGCCTCGCCCGAGCGGTAGGCGAGCGCCAGCACCTGGACGCCCAGCGGCCGCATCGCCCAGTTGGTGGTCGAATAGGGAAACTTCGCCCAGCCGTTCCAATAGGTCGAGGCCGGCAGCACGGTTCGCTTCACCTTGAAGCCGGCTTCGCGCAGCTGCGAGGCGATCGCGTCGGCGGTGTTCTTGCGGTAGTCGTCATCGATCGAGAACAACTCGTGCTCGTAGTCCATCTGCCCGGCCTCGCTCATCAGGCGCTTGGCCTCGTCGAGGTCGCGCTTGATCGGCGGCAGTTCGGCATAGTCGGGATGGATGCGGCAGACATGGTGGTTTTCCGCCACCTCGCCGGCGCCGGCGAGGCCGAGCTTCAGCACCACCGAATTGTCGACGGCAAGCTGCAATGCGCGCCGCACGCGCTCGTCCGTATAGGGCGCGGTCGTCGCATTGGCGCGGGCGACCACGGTCGAGGCCGACAGGATCTCGCTTTTGGTCAGGCCCATGCCGTCGAACACCGCGATGAAGTCACCATTGCTGTCGAGATTGGTGTGGACCTCGCCGGCCTCGAAAGCGCTGACCAGCGCGTTCGGATCGACGCCGTAGTCGATCATCTCGATGCCGTCGAGCAGCGCTTCGCCGCCCCACCATTTGCCGTTGGCGCGGCGCTTGAACACGGCCCGCTGGCCGACATCGAGCGACACCAATTCGAAGGCGCCGGTGCCGATCGGATGCTTGGCGAGATCGCCGCCGCCGGCGTCGAAATCGCGATGCACGAGGAGCGCCGGATAGTCGGCGAGATTGGGGATCACGGTGACGTCCGGCGCCGAAAGGTTGAGCACGACCGTATGGTCGTCGACCTTCTCGATCGCGCCGGCGCGCAGCTTGCCGCTGTCGCCCTCGGTGAGGCCGGCGAAGCGCCGCGCCATCGAGTTGCCGGCGGCCGCTGTATCGCACCAGCGGGTGAAGTTGAAGATCACGTCGTCGGCGCCGAAGGCATCGCCATTGTTCCAGGTTGCGTCCTTGCGCAGATGCAGCGTGTAGCGGGTGGCGTCGTCATTCACCTCCCAGCGCTCGGCAAGCATCGGCTTGAAGGTGAAGGTTTCGGTGTAGCGCACCAGCGGCTCGAGGAACTGCCGGCCGATATTGCCGAGATCGGAGGAATCGAACGTGCGCGGGTCCTTCAGCCCCGGCACCAGCATGGCCACTTTCAGCACGCCGCCGCGCTTCGGCTCGTCGGCTCGCGCCTCGGTCGGCGCGGCAAGGCCGGCGATGGCGTAAGCCACAGCGGTGGAGGCGCCGAGCGCGCTCGCCACGGCAAGGAACTCGCGACGATCGACCCTGCCTCGCCTCACGGCCGCCTCCCATCCGCCGAGGATGGAAGGCAGCTTGCGCATGTCTGTGCTCATTGTTCGTCCCCCTTGTTGGTTGATCAGGATCAGGCGGCCGCCGGTCGCCTTGGCTTTCGCAGGTTCTTCACGCCGGCCATCTCGACGAAATTGGTCGCCGACTCCCAGAGATAGTCGCCATAGAGGAAGGGCGCGAAGTCGCCGGCGTCCTTGATCGGCAGCGGCGCGATCTCGGCGTCGACGCGCGGCTCGTAGAAGAAGGGGATGGAATAGCGCGCCGTCTTCGGCGCGATCACGCGGTGGCGCGTCGCCTGCACCGCGCCGCCCGTCCAGCGCTCCAGCAACTGCCCGAAATTCACCGCCAGCGTGCCGTCGGCGGGCGGCACGTCGATCCATTCGCCGGCATGGTTCTTGGCCTGCAGGCCTTCGACCCCGTCCTGCGCCAATAGCGTCACGAAGCCGGAATCGGCGTGCTCGCGGCCGATGACCAGCCGCCGCTCGCCCTTGTGCATGACCGAATATTCAGGCTTCGACAGGTCGACCGCGCCATCATCGGTGCGCAGCGGATAGCGGATCAGCCTGAGCGTCGAGATGCCGCCCTGGAAATGGCCGTCGAAAATGTCGTCCTCGAGCCCGAGGCTGCGCGCGATCGAGGCCATCAGCGCCGCGCCGACCTTTTCCATCGAGCGGTAGTAATGCGCTGCCGCCGCCTTCCATCCCGGAACGTCGCCCTCGGCCGGCAGTGGCGTGCGTTCGAGCAGCGGATCGTCGGCCGCGAATTCGGCATCGGCATGGGCGATGTCCGGCCCCATGTCGATGCCTTCCTTGTAGGACACGGCAGTCGGTTGCAACGGGAACCAGCCACGATAGTAGTTCGATTTCGACGGATCGAAATTCCAGCGCAGCAGCTTCTGCTTTTCCGCATCCGGCAGCTCGAAAATCTTCAGGAGTTCGCCGCGCCGCTCGCGCGTCAGAAGCTCGGCGCCAGGAAAGCCGCGCGCGGTCATGAAGCCTATGCCGGAGGCAGCAGTGAAGATCTGGCGGTCGGCCTCGTCGCGGGCGAGCGAGGGCGGGCCGAACAGCGGCGCGATGTCGATGGCGGGGATGGTCTCACTCATCTTGCGATCCTTGCGATGCTTGGGAACCGGCATGCCGCAATCGAATTCGCCGACACGCACGCGTACGCCATCAGGCGCTGGCCTTGCTCGATGTCGGTAGGGATTTCTGGATTGCCTGGCATCGCGGGTCCGTTTCGTTCCGACGCCTTGCCGGTCGGAGAAAGCGGCTCGAACCCGGTGCCATGGTGAGAAGAAACGTCAAACAGGCAGGCGGCTTTGTCAAGCGCCGGCAGGCGGTTGACAGATGGCGCAGGCTCAACGACAGTCGCGCCACCCCATGGCACAGGGCTTTCAAGAAACGAGCCGCAATTCGACCGGTCGCGGCGCGACCAGCGGAGAAGCGAGATGCTCGACGAAAGCCGGACTCATCCAAGCTGCAGTGACTATTGCGGACGCCCACTGGCCCGTGCTCGTTTCACCACGAGCCGACGGTAGGCGAGGCGACCCATGTCCATCTCCGGCAAAACCGACATCGACTGGCAGGCCTTCGCCAAGGCGCTTGACGGCATCGAGACCTTCGACACCCCCTCGATCGTCAAAAAGCGTTCGCGCGATTTCTTCTGGTACAGCCCGATCCTCAGCCGCGAGCTGTCGTCCTGTTTCGGCGATCTCGTCGCGGCACCCGCAACGGTGGACGAGCTGGCGCGCTGCCTTTCAGTGGCGGCGGAGTGGCATGTGCCGGTCGTCATCCGTGGCGGCGGCACCGGCAATTACGGCCAGGCCGTGCCGATGGATGGCGGGCTGATCGTCGACATGACCGGCATCTCGCGTGTGCTGGAGATCGGCCCCGGCACTGTGCGCGCCGAAGCCGGCGCCCGCATTGGCGACATCAACGCAGCACTCGCGCGCCACGGTCGCGAATTGCCGATCGTGCCCTCGACCGAAGCCATCGCCACAATAGGCGGCTTCATCGCCGGCGGCTCCGGCGGCATCGGCTCGATCCGCCACGGCATGCTGCGCGATGGCAGGAACATCCAGGCGATCGCGGTGCTGTCGATGGAGAAAGAGCCGAAACGCCACGTCTTCACCGGCCCCGAAATCCTCGCCATCCATCATGCCTGGGGGCTGAACGGCGTCATCACAGAAGTGACGCTCGGCACTGTCGCGTCGGCGCGCTGGCGCAACATCATCGCTTCGTTCGACACTTATCGGCAGGCTTTCGAGGCCGGCATGGCGCTCGGCAACGCGCGCGCGCTGAACCTCAAGCTGCTGACCACGGTCGACGGCCGCATCGCGGCCTCGATCGCCAAGCTGGGAGAAATTGCGCGGCGAGGGCGCGACCTCGCCATCGTCATCGTCGCCGAGCCGGATGCGGCAGCGGTTCGCGATGCGCTGCGCGACCATGGCGGCACCGTCGAGATCGACCTCGATGCGGAAGGTATCGCGGCTTCCGGCCTGCCGGCGCTGTCCGAGTTCTCCTACAACCACACCACGCTGCAGGCGCTGAAACAGGACCGCACCGTCACCAACCTGCAGGTGACGTACCCCGCGCCGCTCGACAGCGCCCTGATCGACCCGCTGCAAGAAACCTTTGGCGACGAAGTGCTGATGCATCACGAATTCGCGTTGCTCGACGGCAGGCTGGTCGCCTTCGACCTGCCGATCCTGCGCTACACCACCGACATGCGCCTGGCGGAAATCACGGCCGTCTACGAGGCGCATGGCCTGGGCACCTCAAGCCCGCATGTGCCTTATGTCGAGGGCGGCAGCATGAAGCCGGATTTCAAGCATCTGGCGTGGAAGAAACGGCTCGATCCGGATGGCCTGCTCAACTCGGCGAAATCGCGCTTCTGGAACAAGGTGAAGGACTTGTCCGCCGAAGAGATCGAAGCCCTGCCGAGCCGGCGGAAGAAGGACGGCAAGTAGATTGCGCCTTCGCCTTCCGCGCCCGCCCGGACGTGGGTGGGATGCTGCTAGAGCAATTCCAGGAAAAGTGTAGGCGGTTTTCCGTCCGGAGTTGCGTAAAAACAAAGGAATAGAGCGTTTCGCCGTTTCCGTGAAACGGTGAAACGCTCTAGTGCAGGTAGCCAAGCAGCCAGAGAATGATGATGATGGGCAACGGAATCCCGATAAGCCAAAGCAATCCGCCTCGCAGCATGACGATCTCCAAATTGTCGTTATGTGAGGCAACGCTAACGCGCGGGCTTGGTTCCAAAGCCACATCTCTTGCGCTGCGCGGTTGGCGGACTTCACACCTTCGCGAGAATCCCTCCGGCAATCCTGAGGTGATTGCGGGCCAGGTCCGGCGCGGGAGCGTGCCGCTTTCGGCCACCCCCGGTCTCGCCTCTTAAGGCCGTGTGGCCATTTGTCTAAAAGCGATGGACGGCATTGTCCGCCGCCTCCGATTTTCGTCCCGAAATCGCGTCTTTTCTCGGGAATTGAAGGCTATTTTTTGGTCCTAACCCATTCAATTTCTTACAGGAATTTAATGTGCGTCGGAATTGCGCGGCAAAATCCGCGAGCCTATGCTTCGGGCAAGATCGCGCCCCTATGACCTGCCTCGAGCATGTTGACGGCGCGATCGGCGACGGTTCGGCGGGCGGCTCCGCGCGGCGAACCTCCCTGATGCGGCTTGACGAGTAGGTGACAGAAGTGGACGACGAAGTCGTCAGCCGGCGCAAGCGCCGCAGCGAGCCAATGCCGCTCAGCGAGCCTCTGGTCCGCGGCGAGCCCGTGCTCCCCGACAGAGACGCGACCGAGGTCCAGCCGGTGGTCGCGCGCCGCTCGCGGCGCGGCTGGATCGTCGCGCTGCTTCTCGTCCTGGCGGCGGCAGGCGCCGCGTTCTGGCTGCATCCCGTTCAGGTTCAGCAGCAAGGTGGCCACCGCGGCGGCGGCCGTTTCCGCGGTGGCGATCTGGCGCAGCCGGTCGCCGTGGCGCCGGTGACGCAGGCCGATATCCCGATCGTGCTCGAGGCGCTGGGCACGGTGACGCCGCTCTCGACGGTTACGGTGCGCGCGCAGGTCAGCGGCCAGATCACCCAGATCGGCTTCACCGAAGGCCAGAATGTAAAGAAGGGCGACTTCCTCGCCCAGATCGACGACCGCACGCTGAACGCCTCGCTGCATCAGTGGCAGGGCCAATTGGAGCATGACCAGGCGCTGCTTGCCGATGCCAAGCTCGACCTCGACCGCGATTTGAAGCTCACCTCCAACGCCATCACGCAGCAGGCCGTCGACCTGCAGCGCGCCACCGTCCAGTCTGACGAGGGCACCGTCGTGTCCGACCAGGCGCAGATCGAGGCCGTGCAGGTCAACATCGCCAACAGCCATATCACGGCGCCCGCCGACGGCCGCATCGGCCTGCGCCTTATTGACCAGGGCAACTACGTCACGCCGGGCGACGCCACCGGCATTGCGGTGATTGCCGAGATGCAGCCGATCTCGGTGCTGTTCTCGCTGCCCGAGGACAGCCTGGCGCAAGTGCTGGAACAGACGCATGGCAATGCCGGGCTCAAGGCCGTTCTGTTCGACCGCAACGATACCAAACAGATCGCCGAAGGCACGCTGCAGACGATCGACAACCAGATCGATCCGACCACCGGCACGGTGAAGCTGCGCGCCGTCTTCCCCAACAGCGATGGCGTGCTCTACCCCAACCAGTTCGTCAACGTGCATCTGCTTGTGCGCACCTTGACCGGGGTCAGCGTGCTGCCCAACGCCGCTATCCAGCACGGCGCGCCAGGCACCTTCGTCTATCAGCTCAACGACGACAGCACCGTCTCGGTGAAGACCGTTGCGCTCGGCCCGGGCAACGCCACCGTCACGCAGTTGCTCTCCGGTCTGGCGCCTGGCGCCAAGGTCGTGGTCGACGGGGTCGATAGGCTGAAGGACGGCGCCAAGGTCACCGTGCCCGACAATAGCGCCGCGCCAGCTTCGGGGACAGCGCCGGCCGCCGGCGCCGCGCCCGCGCAGCCGCAAGCGGTTGGGACAGGCAGCCCGGCTGCCGGCACGCCGCCGGCCAACTCCGGCAACACGCACGCTGCCAGTTCGGGCAACGCTTCCGCAGCCTCCAATGGCCAGGGCGGCCAGGCGGGCGAGGGCACGGACGCATCGGGCGATGCTGCCGGCCGCAAGCATCACCGCCACCATCGCCGCGACGGCGGCGGCAATGCCGGCGGTGGCGACAATGGCGGCGACAGCGGCGCAAGCCAATGAACACGCCGAGCGGCCTGGTTTCCGGCTGGCTGAATCCGTCGCGGCCGTTCATCCTGCGGCCGGTGGCGACCACGCTGATCATGGCCACCATCCTGATCGTCGGTATGATCGCCTATCTGTTCCTGCCGCTCTCGGCTTTGCCTGAGGTCGACTACCCGACGATCCAGGTGCAGACCTTCTATCCCGGCGCCAGCCCGGAGGTGATGACCACTTCGGTGACCGCGCCGCTCGAGCGGCAGTTCGGCCAGATGCCGGGACTGGAGCAGATGTCGTCGGGCTCCTCCGCCGGCGCCTCGGTGATCACGCTGCGTTTCAGCCTCGACCTCAGCCTCGACATCGCCGAGCAGGAGGTGCAGGCGGCGATCAACGCATCGGGCAATCTTTTGCCTGCCGACCTGCCGGCGCCGCCGATCTACGCCAAGGTCAACCCGGCCGACGCACCGATCCTGACCTTGGCGATCACCTCCAAGACGCTGCCACTGACGCAGGTCGAGAACTATGCCGAGACGCGGCTGGCGCAGAAGATCTCGCAGCTTCCGGGCGTCGGCCTGGTCTCGATCTCCGGCGGCGAGCGGCCGGCCGTGCGCGTGCAGGTCAAGCTCAAGGCGCTGGCCGGCATGGGCCTCAACATCGACGACCTGCGCACCACCATAGGCACCCTCAACGTTAACACGCCCAAGGGCAGCTTCGACGGGCCGGCGCGCTCCTACACCATCAACGCCAACGACCAGGTCGCCGACCCAAAAACCTATGCCGACATGGTGATCGCCTATCGCAACGGCGCGCCGGTGCGGCTGGGCGAGGTGGCCGACATCATCGAAGGGCCCGAGAACTCCAGGCTCGGGGCCTGGGAAAACCGCACGCCGGCGATCATCCTCAACATCCAGCGCCAGCCGGGCGCCAACGTCATCCGCGTCGTAGATGGTGTGAAGGCGCTGCTGCCGCAGTTGCGCGCCGGCCTGCCGGCGGCACTCTCCGTCGAGCCGCTGACCGACCGCACCACCACCATCCGCGCCTCGGTCGACGACGTCGAGTTCGAGCTGGCGATGGCCGCGCTGCTGGTCGTGCTCGTCACCTTCCTGTTCCTGCGCAACATCCCGGCGACGATCATCCCGAGCCTCTCGGTGCCGCTGTCCCTGGTCGGCACTTTCGCGGTCATGTATCTGTGGGGCTTCAGCCTCGACAATCTGTCGCTGATGGCGCTGACGATCGCTTCCGGCTTCGTCATCGACGACGCCATCGTCATGATCGAGAACATCTCGCGCTTCATCGAGCATGGCGACGACCCGGTGACCGCCGCGCTCGAAGGCTCGGCCCAGATCGGCTTCACCATCATCTCGCTCACCGTCTCGCTGATCGCGGTGCTGATCCCGCTTCTGTTCATGGGCGACGTCGTCGGCCGCCTGTTCCACGAATTCGCCATCACCTTGGCCATTGCCATCGTCATCTCGGCCATCGTCTCGCTGACCCTGGTGCCGATGATGTGCGCAAGGCTGTTGAAGCCACCGGCCGAGCGCCGGCCGGGCGCGCTGGCGCGCTGGAGCGAAGGCGCCTTCGATGCGATCGCCAATGGTTACGCCGCCGCGCTGCGCTGGGTGCTCGACCGCCAGGCGCTGACCATGCTGGTGGCGGTCGCGACGCTCGCGCTAACCGTCTATCTCTACATCGCCATCCCGAAAGGCTTCTTCCCGGTGCAGGATACCGGCGCCATCTCGGCGATTACCGAAGCGGCGGGCTCGGCCTCCTATGCCGACATGGCGGCGCATCAGCAGGCGCTGGCCGACGCGATCCTGAAGGATCCGGACGTGGCGAGCCTGTCGTCCTTCATCGGCGTCGACGGCCAGAACATGACCGCCAACAGCGGCCATATGCTGATCAATCTGAAGCCGCGCGACGAGCGCCAGGCCGACGCCAGCGCCATCATCAGGCGGCTGACGCAGGAGACCGCCCAAGTCACCGGGATCTCGCTGCACATGCAGCCGGTGCAGGACCTGACGGTCGATTCCACCATCAGCGCTTCGCAATACCAGTATGTGCTGCAGGATTCCGATCCGGTCGAGCTCGCGGCATGGACGACCAGGCTCACCGACAGGCTCTCGGCGCTGCCCGAGCTTGCCGATGTCGCGAGCGACAGCCAGCAGAGCGGGCTTGCCGTCGACGTCACCATCGACCGCGCTACCGCCGCGCGCTTCGGCATCACGCCGGCGACCGTCGACAACGCGCTCTACGACGCCTTCGGCCAGCGCATCATCTCGACCATCTTCACCCAGTCGAACGAATACCGCGTCATCCTGGAAGCCGATCCTTCGGTCGGCCAGACGCCAGCCTCACTGGGCTCGATCTATCTGCCGTCCTCGGGCTCCGGCCAGGTGCCGCTGTCGGCGATCGCCAGCATCAATGTCCGCCAGGCGCCGTTGCTGGTGAACCACCTTGCGCAGTTCCCGGCCGCGACCATCTCCTTCAACCTTGCCCCCGGCGTCTCGCTCGGCGACGCCACGGCGGCGATCACCTCCGCCGAAAAGGACATGCAGCCGCCGGCCGGCCTGACGACCGGTTTCCAGGGCGCGGCCCTTGCGCTGCAGAGCTCGCTATCCAATGAATTGCTTCTGGTGCTGGCCGCCGTCGCCACCGTCTATGTCGTGCTTGGCGTGCTCTACGAAAGCTTCATCCATCCGCTGACCATCCTGTCGACGCTGCCGTCGGCCACCGTCGGCGCGCTGGTCGCGCTGATGCTCGCCGGCCATGACCTCGACGTCATCGGCATCATCGGCATCGTGCTGCTCGTCGGCATCGTCAAGAAGAACGCCATCATGATGATCGACTTTGCCTTGCAGGCCGAGCGGCTGCAGGGGCTCGATCCGCGCGAGGCGATCTACGAGGCGTGCCTGCTGAGGCTCCGCCCGATCCTGATGACGACCTTTGCAGCGTTGTTCGGCGCGCTGCCGCTGCTGGTCGGCGGCCTGGCCGGCTCCGAGCTGCACCAGCCGCTCGGCATCACCATCGTCGGCGGGCTGATCGTCAGCCAGGTGCTGACGCTGTTCACCACGCCGGTCATCTACCTTGCCTTCGACCGGCTGACGCGGCGCGGCGCCGGCGTCGCCGAAGCGTCTGCCGGCGGGTCCGTGCCGTGAACCTCTCGGCGCCGTTCATCGCGCGGCCGGTCGCCACCACGCTGCTCGCGATCGGCCTCGCCGCCGCCGGCCTGATCGCCTATTTCAATTTGCCTGTGGCACCTCTGCCCAAGGTCGACTTCCCCACCATCTCGGTGCAGGCCTCGATGGCGGGCGCGAGCCCCGACACGATGGCGACCGATGTCGCCGCTCCGCTCGAGCGCCATCTCGGCCAGATCGCCGGCGTGTCCGAGATGACCTCGCGCTCGGGCACCGGCTCGACCAATGTCGTGCTGCAATTCGACCTCGATCGCGACATCAACGGCGCCGCGCGGGATGTCCAGGCCGCGATCAACGCCGCCCGAGCCGACCTGCCGTCGGACCTGCGCAGCAACCCGACCTATCGCAAATACAACCCCGCCGACTCCCCGGTGATGATCCTGGCGCTGACCTCGCGCACGCTCACCCCCGGCCAGCTCTACGATGCCGCCGCGACCGTGCTGCAGCAGCGCCTGTCGCAGGTCGAGGGCATCGGCAATGTCGACCTCGGCGGCTCATCGCTGCCGGCGGTGCGCGTCGAGCTCAATCCCGGCGCGCTGTTCCACTACGGCATCGGCCTGGAGGATGTACGGGCCGCCCTTGCCTCTGCCAATGCGCGCAGCCCCAAGGGTTTCGAGGAAGACGGCGCGCTGCGCTACCAGCTCTACACCAACGACCAGGCGAGCCACGCCGCCGATTTCCGCGACTTGGTGATTGCCTGGCGCAACAATGCGGCGGTCAGGCTGCGCGACATCGCCGATGTCGAGGATTCCGTCGAGGACGTGCGCAATCTCGGCCTCGCCAATGGCGAGCCGGCGGTGCTTCTGGTGCTCTACCGCGAGCCCAACGCCAACATCATCGAGACCGTCGACCGCGTCCGTGGGCTGATCCCGACACTGCAGGCCTCGGTGCCGGCCGATGCGCGGCTCAGCATTGCGACCGACGGCTCGACCACCATTCGCGGCTCGCTGCACGACACCGAGCTGACGCTGGTGCTGGCGGTGCTTCTGGTGATCCTCGTCGTGTTCTGCTTCCTGCGCGACTGGCGCGCGGCGCTGATCCCGAGCGTCGCGCTGGTCGTCTCGATCCTCGGCACCTTCGGCGCGATGTATCTGCTCGGCTTCACGCTCGACAATCTGTCGCTGATGGCCCTCACCATCGCCACCGGCTTCGTCGTCGACGACGCCATCGTGGTGCTCGAAAACATCACGCGCCACATCGAGGACGGCACGCCGCGCGGCAGGGCGGCGTTGGTCGGCGCCAAGGAAGTCGGCTTCACGGTGCTGTCGATGAGCGCCTCGCTGGTCGCCGTCTTCCTGCCGATCCTGTTGATGGGCGGCATACTCGGCCGCCTGTTCCAGGAATTCGCACTGACGCTCTCGCTGTCGATCGCCATTTCGCTGGTGCTGTCGCTGACCGTGACGCCGATGATGTGCGCGCATTTCCTGCACCCGGCCGCGAGCCCATCGGCCAGACGCTCGGTCCTTGCCCGCTTCGGCGAAGGCGTCTTCGAACGCGTCCGCGCCTTCTACGGCCGCTCGCTCGCCTGGTCGCTCGACAATGCCGAAATCATGCTGGTGGTGCTTTTCGCGGCGATCGTCTTCAACGTCTATCTCTATACGGTGGTGCCGAAAGGCTTCTTCCCGCAGCAGGACACCGGCGAGCTGATGGGCGGCTTGCGCGCCGACCAGGCCATCTCCTTCCAGCTGATGCGGCAGAAATTCGAGCAGCTGGAGCAGATCCTGAAGAGCGACCCGGCGGTCGAGAACGTGGTCGGCTTTATCGGCGGGCGGCAGACCAATTCCGGCTTCGTTCAGGTCGCCCTGAAGCCGAAGGGCGAGCGGGCGCCACTGCAGGTGGTTCTGACCCGGCTGCGCGCGCAACTCGGGCAGTTACCCGGCGCGCAGCTCTTCCTCAATCCGCGCCAGGAGATCAGGGTCGGCGGCCGCCAGAGCCTTGCGACCTACCAGTACACGCTGCAGGCCGACACCACCGCCGATCTCGACCAATGGACGCCGAAGCTGGTCGATCTCCTGAAGCAGGCGCCCGAGCTCACCGACGTCAATTCCGACCGCGACGAGGCCGGGCCCGAAACCAACATCACGGTCGACCGCGAGAGCGCGGCCAGGCTCGGCCTGACGCCGGCCAGCATCGACGCCACGCTTTACGACGCTTTCGGCCAGCGCCAGGTGTCGACCATCTTCAACGCCCGCAACCAGTACCATGTCGTCATGGAGGTGGCGCCGCGCTACCTGCAGGACCCGAGCGCCTTGAACGGCATCTATGTCAGCACCTCGGGTGCCGCGGCCAGCGGCACGCAGCAGACCAACGCGTTGGCCGGCAGCCTGACGGGCTCGCTGCAGAACCAGGCGACCAACGCCATTGCCGTCACCGGTCATGGCAGCGCGTCGAGCGGTGCGGCGGTCAGCACCTCGGCCGAGAAGATGGTGCCCTTGGCCGCCTTCAGCACCTATGGACCGGCGACGATGCCGCTCTCGGTCAACCACCAGGGCCATTTCGTAGCCACGACCATCTCGTTCAACCTCGCCGATGGCGCGACGCTCGGCGACGCCTCGGCCGCGATCGACCGCGCCATGGCCGAGCTCAAGATGCCGGTCACGATCCACGGCTCCTTGGCCGGCACCGCACTCGCCTTCCGCGCCAATCTGCTCAACGAGTTGCTTTTGATCGCAGCCGCGCTTGCCACGATCTATGTCGTGCTCGGCGTGCTCT
Organism: Mesorhizobium sp. BH1-1-5; assembly: GCF_020165615.1. Lineage (NCBI taxonomy): Bacteria > Pseudomonadati > Pseudomonadota > Alphaproteobacteria > Hyphomicrobiales > Phyllobacteriaceae > Mesorhizobium > Mesorhizobium sp. BH1-1-5. The sequence goes on along the minus strand of NZ_JAIUIM010000020.1, from coordinate 3,594 downwards.
ATGAGAGCTATGTGCACCCGATCACCATCCTGTCGACGCTGCCTTCGGCGGGCATCGGCGCGCTGCTCGCGCTCATCGTCACCGGCATGGAGTTCGACGTGATCTCGCTGATCGGCATCATCCTGTTGATCGGCATCGTCAAGAAGAACGCCATCATGATGATCGACATGGCGCTGCAGGCCGAACGCCAGGAAGGGCTCTCGTCCCGCGCGGCCATCCACAAGGCGAGCGTCCAGCGCTTCCGGCCGATCATGATGACGACCTTCGCGGCGCTGCTCGGCGCGTTGCCGCTGGCGATCGAGACCGGCACCGGCGCGGAATTGCGCCAGCCGCTCGGCGCGGCGATCGTCGGCGGCCTCATCGTCTCGCAACTGCTGACGCTCTACACCACGCCGGTCGTCTATCTTTATCTCGATCGGCTCAGCGCGCGCAGACCCTTGCCGAGGCTCGCTCCAGCGGAGTAATCCCGATCACGCGCCGGTAATGCGCTGGTGCACGCGGCCGAGGATCTCGGCAAAAGCCTCGAACGTGCCGTGTTCCGTCAACTCGCGCAGAACCTGTTCGTTGATGCCGCCGCGCGTCGCATACTCCCGCGAAAGATGCATGAAGTCTTCGTCCGGCGCCGTATCCGGAGCGTTGGCCAGCGCCTTGTAGATGCTGGTGATATAAGCGCGGCTCTTGTCTCCAGCCACACCCTGGCTACGCACCCAGGTGTGGATCGTGTCGAGATATCTGAAATAGCTGGCGTAGTTCGCGGTGACGACGCTGAGCGCGTCGAACTCGGCCTGGTCCTCGACCTCGGTCACACCGCTCAGCCTGCCGAAGAACGCCGCCATGATCGGGTCCGGTGGGCAGATGATCGTCGCCCCTTGCAGACGCGCGATCATCGGCATCGGCAGCGCCTTGCCGACATGCGCCGCCGGCGCCACGAGGCCCGCGATCTCCTCGCGCGATATCGTGGCGATCAGGCTGACGACGTGATGGTCCTGCCGGAACCGCAGTTCCTTCAGCACCTCGCGCGCGATCTGCGGCCGCACCGCCAGCATGACGGTGTCGCACTGGTCGAGCACGGCTTGGTTGTCGGCGGCGATGCGCACGTCCGGGTGGCGCGCGGCAAGCTCGGCGGCGATCGTCTCGTTGCGCGGCGAGACCACCACCGGCGTCGTCTCGCCCGGCAGCGACTTCAACCCGGTGACGATGGCCGAGCTCAATGTGCCCGTGCCGACAAAGCCAAGTCTCATGGAAGTTTTCGCCCCTGTTTCGATGGCCGCCGACAATAGCGCCGGTTCCGTTGTCGGCAAGGGGAGGGCGGTCTCTGGCTCCGGCCTGCGGCTCGAAGACCGGCCACGCCGTTACGCGCAATTAAGGTCGAACCGGTACGTTACGCACCGTCCGATGAGGGAATATGGCCATGGGCCAGCGCGCGTTCATTACCCTGATCATCCTGCTGGCGGTGCTTGTGGCGCTGTCGGCGACACCTTTCCCGGGCGCGATGATCGGCTTCCTGTTCGGCATCGCCATCGCCTTCTTCGTCGCCGGGCCGGTCATGCTGATCGGCAAGGTGCTTGAGAATAACGGCATGGCGATATCCGGTCAGACGGCTCTGTGGATGCTGGGCGGATTCTATGCCCTGTTCGTCCTCTTTGCGGTGCTCCAGATCTGGCGGCGTCTCCAAAGCGGCGAGGCCGATCAGGCACGATCCGTAGGGCTGCGGCTGGCGCTGCTTGTGGCGCTGCCTTCGATGGCCTGGCTGTCGCTGAACGCGATGCAGGACGCCTGGCCGTGAGCCAGCGCGCTTTTATCGCTTCTCTCATCTTTCTGGCGGTGCTTGTCGCGCTGTCGGCGACGCCGTTTCCGGGCGTCCTGATCGCCTTTGCCGCCTGGCTGGTGGCAGGTCTCGCCGCTGCGGTGCCGATGATCCTGATTGGCGGCGTGCTGAAGCTGGCAGGCGTTCCAGCGACCGATACGGCTCTCTATTGGATACTGGGCGCCGTCTATATGCTGCTTGTCCCTGCCGCGGGATTTCGGGTGTGGCGACAGGTGCAACGGCAAAATGCCGGCAAGGCCAGAAGTGCCGGACTGGACTTGGCGCTGCTGGTCGCCGTCCCGTTGATCGTATGGATTTCGATGCAGCAACGCTGGCCGCTGTGAGGCTGCCGCGGGCACGACAGCCCGATCATCCGACGTTCAGCGCTTCGGCCCAAAACCCGGATAGGGGTTGAGTGGCACGATCGCCGCGATATCCATCATGCCGGCTTCGATCAGCGGCAGCGTGGCAAGGTGGCCGCGCACCTCGGCGTCGTCGACCGCCTCGAACATCATGCCGGTGCCGGGAATGTCGCCGCGGTTCCAGATCTGGCGCACGGCGCCTTGCGCGTAGAGCGTCTTGCGCTGTTCGGATTCGGGCGGCAGCAGCGGCGCGAAATCGGCGTCGCTGAATTTTTGAGTGTTGCGGGTGAGCAGGGCAAAGAACTGCATGGCGGTCTCCTTTGTGGCCGGTTGATGCCGGGAGATATCGCGTTGGGTGGCCAGACTGTCCAAGACTGATTAGGCTATAGTTGAGACTGGAAAGGTCTTGGTTGTTGGAGGCGGAAAATGCTCGACCTGCGCCAGGTAAGATATTTCGTCGCCGTCGCCGAGGCTGGCAATGTCGGCCGCGCCGCCGAGCAATTGCACATCTCGCAGTCGCCCCTGAGCCGGCAGATCATCCAGCTCGAGGAGCAACTCGGCGTCGCGTTGTTCGAGCGGGCGAAGCAGCGCGTCCACCTCAATGCCGAGGGCAGGGCATTCCTTGCCGAGGCCCGCGCCTTGCTTGCCAATGCGGCGCGACTGGAAGAGCTCGGCCGCAACCTCGCCAGCGGCGCCGCCGGCAGCCTCGCCATCGGCTATGTCGAGGGCGCGGTGCATTCCGGGCTGGTCGCCGACATGCTCAAGGATTTCCGCCGCGCGCGGCCGGATTTCCATCTGCAACTGCGCAGCCGGCGGACGGCCGCGCAGTTCGAGGATCTGCGGCAGCGCATCCTCGACCTTAGTTTCGTCTATTCGCCCGCACCGGAAGGCGACTCCGATCTTGAAAGCATGCTGGTGCGGCGCGAGCCGCTGGTTCTGGCAATGCCGCAGGGCGATCCGCTGGCTGGTGTCGCCGACATCCAACCCGGTCAGCTCGACGGTCGCGTCTGGATCACCGTCGTGCGCCAGCCCGGCGACACCAATCGCGCGCAGTTCCTGGCGGCCTGCGCCGAATCCGGCTTCATGCCCGACATCGCCTATGAGACCGCCGATCCGTTGACCTCGCTCGGCCTGGTCAGCGCCGGTCTCGGTCTGGCGACGGTTCAGGAAAGCTTGCGAAGCGCCGCTCCCGCGGGCGTTGTCTTCCGCGACCTGCCTTGGTTCAAACGCAGCGTGTCGGTCCACCTCGCCTGGCGGCGGAATGACCGGCGGGCGGTGGTTGGGGATTTGAGGAGGGCAGTAGGCAGTAGGCAGTAGGCAGTAGGCAGTAGGCAGTAGGGCTGTCTTGTGGACTGCACCCCTGTTGTGAGACAGGGAATAGGTGACAGCGTTAGCGTTAGGCCGCACGGGGCTGCTGCGCAGCAG